>CAVILL010000031.1:0-22011 GCA_963643635.1 Sphaerochaetaceae bacterium
ATTGGTTTGACACTTGCTCTTACTTTCATAGTAAACAGCTCCTTTAGATTTTCTTAGCCTTTCTCTTTCTCGCGTCGACAAAGCCGTCGTGGTGGTGCATCTTCATCATGCTGTCGAGCTGTCTCATTGTATCGAGGTCAACTCCGACAAGGATGATCAGTGATGTTCCGCCGAACAGCATTGCAACCGATGAGGGAAGACTGAAGATCAACTGCACCAGAGTAGGTATGAGTGCGATGAAAGCGAGGAAGATAGCTCCGGGGAGAACGATCCTGTTGAGAACCTTCGTGAGATACTCTTCGAGCTTCTCG
Organism: Sphaerochaetaceae bacterium; assembly: GCA_963643635.1. Taxonomy (GTDB): domain Bacteria; phylum Spirochaetota; class Spirochaetia; order Sphaerochaetales; family Sphaerochaetaceae; genus Ornithospirochaeta. The sequence goes on from CAVILL010000031.1 coordinate 312, forward strand.
TTTCTGATTCCGGGAATCGAACCGCCGTTGTCTCTGATGTTCTTCGCCATCTCGATCGGGTTCAGACTAATCTGGGTATAGAAGAATGCAAAGCCTATGATCAGCAGGGTGTAGATGATTAGATATGGGGCCCTCTGCGGATTCAGGAAATTTGCCACAGCCACCATCCAGGAAATATTGGTATTTCCGAGCATGAGTGGGATCTGCAATAGTGTCGAGGCGAAGATTACAGGAATAACCCCGCTGGGGTTGATCTTGAACGGAATGTATGTGCTCTGCGAGCCGTACATTCTTCTTCCGACAACACGTTTTGCATATGTTACAGGAATCTTTCTTGTGCCCTGTTCTTCGTAAACAACGAGAGCAACAACAAAGAAGAACATTATGATGACTACAACGAGGGAGACCGGGTTGATCGTGGAATCGATGATTCCGGTGACCATTGTGTAGAAAGCATTGGGAATTCTTGCAACGATACCAGCGAAAATGAGCAGTGAGATACCGTTACCGACACCGTACTGGGTAATCTTCTCGCCCAGCCATACGCAGAGCATGGAGCCCGTTGTGCAGCTGATGATTGCAAGCGGTACGAAAAGTCCCGCCGAGACGCTGAGAGCGCCGGGGATGGACTGAGCGTAGACGGATGCTGCGAGCGACTGGATTATACATACGACGACTGTAGCGTAGCGTGTGTACTGCTGAATCTTCTTCTGTCCCTGCGGATCCTCTGCCAGCTTCTTGAGTGACGGGATCACCAGCATCAGCAGCTGAAAGATGATTTCAGTGCTGATGTAGGGCATGACCCCGAGCATGAATATCGAGAAGTTGGAGAATGCACCACCGGAGAAAAAGTTAAGGTATTCAGTGATGGAGGAGGAGTACATCCTGTAGTAGTCGTATACGACTCCGGGATTGACTCCGGGAATCGGGAGGTAAGCCCCGATTCTCGTAACAATCAAAAGACCGATTGTAATCAGGATCTTTTTCTTGATGTCCTTCATTCTGAACATATCTACCAGTGTGTTTGCCATAAATTCCCTCTTACTTGACGACTACGTTTCCACCGGCAGCTGTGATCTTCTCTGCTGCCTTCTGTGAGAGAGCGAGTCCCTCGACCGTTAGTTTCTTGGTGATCTCACCGGTTGCGAGAATCTTTGCAGAGGTATCCTTACCCTTGATGATTCCGGCTTCGCGGAGAGACTCGGCGTTTACAACCTGACCGTCCTCGAAGACTGCGTCAAGTGTTGCGAGAGAGACAGCCTGGTTCTCGACCTTGAACGGGTAGTTGGAGAATCCGCGTCTTGCGACACGTCTGTACAAAGGCATCTGACCGCCTTCGAAACCAAGTCTCACACCACCGCCGGAACGGCTGTTCTGGCCGTCGTGACCACGTCCGCATGCCCTTCCCTTGCTGGAAGCACCGCGGCCGACAATGGTCTTTGCCTTTGTTGCGCCATACGGCTTAATTATCTCTGCCATTTCAAATCTCCTCGACCTTTACAAGGTGCTCGACTGTGCGGACCATTCCACGGTTGACGGGATTATCCTCGCGGACGACGGAGGAACTGATCTTCCCCAGTCCGAGAGCCTTTACTGTCTTTCTCTGGACGGGCAGTGTGCCTGCAACGCCCCTGACAAGTGTAATCTTAATCTGTCCTGCCATGATCAACCCCACATTTCCTTCAGAGTCTTGCCTCTGTTCTTTGCAACATCCGCAGCGTTGTAGATGTGCTCGAATGCATCAAAGGTAGCCTTGACGGTATTGATACCGTTCCTCGAGCCGAGTGACTTCGAGATGATATCCTTGATACCTGCAGCATCACATACGAGACGGACTGCACCGCCTGCGATGACACCTGTTCCCGGAACAGCCGGCTTCAGGAGAACGGATGCACTCTTGAAGTTGCCCACGATGTCGTGGGGAATGGTCGTTCCCTTGACGGGTACCGTGATGAGGGATGCCTTTGCCTTGTCGGTTGCCTTTCTGATTGCATCCGTGACGTCGTTTGCCTTACCGAAGCCGTAGCCGACCCTGCCGTCGCCGTAACCTACAACCACGAGTGCCGCGAATGAGAATCTCTTACCACCCTTGACAACCTTGGTGACACGGTTCAGCTTGACAAGCTTCTCTACGTATCCTTCCTGCTTGACTTCTTTTTCTCTTGATCTTTCCATACCGTAACCCCTTAGAACTCCAAACCAGCTTTTCTAGCGCCGTCTGCGATGCTCTTGACGATGCCATGGTAAAGATAACCATTCCTGTCGAAGACAACTGTCTTGATGCCCTTCTCGATGCATCTCTTTCCGACAGCCTCGCCGAGCTTCTCGGCATCTGCGACTGTGTTTCTGAGATCCTTGAACTCTGCCTCGAGAGTGGAAGCGGAAGCTAATGTATGACCTACTGTGTCGTCGATAACCTGGACATACATGTTCTGGTTACTTCTGGATACAGTCATTCTTGGTCTGAGAGCTGTACCGGAGATGGACTTTCTGATGTGTGTCTTTCTTCTGGCATGCTTTCTTGCTTTATCAATCATTCTGTTCATACTAAGCCACCTTATTTCTTACCACCGGACTTACCGACCTTGCGGCGGATGTTCTCGGTTTCGTACTTGATACCCTTGCCCTTGTACGGTTCGGGACCTCTGAGGGATCTGATTTCGGAAGCAACCTGACCGACTCTTTCCTTGCTGATGCCGCTGACGATGAGCTTTGTGGCGTTTTCGACCTTGATGTCGACATCGGAGGGAATCATGAAGTCAATCTGGGTCGAGTAGCCGAGGGAGAGGGTTACACAGCCCTTTCCTGCCTCTGCCTTGAAACCGACACCGTTGATGACGAGAGCCTTGGAGTAGCCCTGGCTGACGCCGACGATCATGTTGTGGATGAGCTGGCGGTAAAGACCGTGATAGCCCCTGACTTCCTTCTCGTCGTTGGCTCTTGTGAGGACAACCTCGTTACCCTTCACTTCCACCGTGATTTCCGGTCTGACCTGCTGGGAGAGAGTTCCCTTTGCACCCTTGACCGTCACGAGGCCGTCGGCAACTGTAACTGTAACACCCTGCGGGATGACGACTGGTAATTTACCGATTCTAGACATTTCCTTCCTCCTCTATTACCAGATTGTGCAGAGCACTTCGCCGCCAACACGTGCTTCCCTGGCCTTCTTGCCTGTGATGACACCTGTGGAGGATGATACGACTACGACACCGATTCCGTTGTAGACACTCGGAATATCCTTGTAACCGCAGTAGACGCGGCGTCCGGGTGTGGACACACGGTTGATACCGTGGATAACGGGTGTCTGATCATCTTCATACTTGAGGAAAATCCTGATGAATGTGATGTCGTCCTTCGTTACCTTCTTGAAATTCTTGATGAACCCTTCGTTCTTAAGGATCTTTATGATCTGGAGCTTAAGATTGGAAGCTGATACATCAACCTTCTCATGCTTAGCCTGACTAGCATTCCTAATCTTGGTGAGCATATCTGCAATTGGATCACTGACTGCCATTTTCTTATCTCCTACCAGCTTGACTTTGTTACGCCAGGAATCTGGCCTTCGCTTGCGAGCTTTCTAAAGCAGCATCTGCACATATCGAACTGGCGCATATAGCCCCTCGGACGACCGCAGATTCTGCAGCGGTTATAACTTCTTGTCGAGAACTTGGGTTCTCTGTTGCACTTTACAATCAAAGACTTTTTAGCCATAGGGGCACTCCTTACTTTGCAAACGGCATGCCGAGATACTTGAGAAGAGCATAGCCCTGCTCGTCGTTGGCAGCTGTAGTGACGATAGCCACGTTCAGTCCGCTGATTCTCTCGATCTTGTCGAAGTCGATTTCAGGGAAAATAATCTGTTCGGTGATTCCGAGCGAGTAGTTTCCGTGACCGTCAAAAGCATTGGGATTGACACCCTTGAAGTCCTTGACACGGGGAAGAGCGATGCAGATGAGTCTCTCGAGGAAGTACCACATGTTGTCTCCGCGGAGTGTGACCATTGCGCCGATCTCCTGTCCCTCTCTGACCTTGAAGTTAGCGATGGACTTTCTGGCCTTTGTCTTGACGACATGCTGACCCGTGATCTGCTCGAGTTCCTTGACAGCTGCGTCGAGAAGCTTCTTGTTCGTAGTAGCCTCGCCGACACCTACGCTGACAGTGATCTTCTCAAGCTTCGGGATCTGCATGGGAGTCTTGAAAGAGAATTCCTTCTGCAGAGCAGGAACAACCTCGTTAATGTACTTTGTCTTGAAATTAGGTACAAACTTCTCAGCCATCAGAGTGCCTCACCTGTCTTCTTGGCATAACGAACTTTCTTTCCGTTTTCCATCTTGTATCCGACCTTGCTGACGCCGCCCTTTGAAACAAGTGCAACGTTTGACACTGCGATCGGAGCCTCAACTTCCACGATGCCGCCCTTATCCTGAGCATTCTGCTTCTTCATGGTCTTCTTAACCATGTTGGCACCCTGGACGATGACCCTTTCATTCACCGGGTCAACCTTGACGATCTTTCCGGTTCGGCCTTTGTCCTTGCCGGAAATGATCTTGACTGTGTCATCTTTCTTCAGTCTCATGTTCTTCTCCTACAACACTTCCGGAGCGAGGGAGACGATCTTCATGTAGCTGTCTCTGAGTTCTCTAGCGACAGGCCCGAAGATTCTCTTTCCGCGGGGGTTATTGTTGGCATCAATGACAACACATGCATTGTCATCGAACCTGATGTATGTACCGTCAGGTCTGCGGTATTCCTTCTTGGTGCGGACGACCACCGCCTTGAGAACGTCACCCTTCTTGATGGCGCCGTTGGGGAGGGCATCCTTGACTGCAACTACGATGATGTCACCGACACCGGCAACGTAACGATGGCTGCCGCCGAGAACCTTGATGCACTGCACACGCTTTGCACCGCTGTTGTCCGCTACGTTCAAATAAGTCTGCATCTGTACCATGACTTTTCTCCTTTAGCGAGCTCTCTCGACGACTTCAACGAGTCTCCAGCACTTGTCCTTGGACAGGTGGCGGCACTCCATGATGCGGACTGTATCACCGACGTGGGCATCATTCTTCTCGTCGTGAGCCTTGAACTTCTTTGTCGAGATCACGTACTTCTTGTACAGTGGATGGAGGGTTCTGTCAGAAACCTCAACAACAATAGTCTTGTCCATCTTGTCGGACCTGACTATGCCTGTCATTACTTTTTTCTGTGCTTCCATTTACGCGCCTCTCTTAATTATCTTTCTTTTCGAGTCCGATGTCGACTGCATGGATTCTTGTGTTAAGACGAGCAATATTCTTTCTTGTCGTACCGAGAGCCATCGGGTTGTCGAGGTGACCGAGAACCTTCTGCATTCTGAGGTCAACCAGTTCCTTCCTGAGCTTATCTCTCTCGCTGACGAGCTCGTTATAGCTGAGATCTTTATAACTCTTCATAATTTACTCCTGATTGGCACGGGACACGAACTTTGTCTTGATTGGAAGCTTCGCAGCAGCGAGGGAGAGAGCTTCTCTTGCGAGTTCCTCCTCGATACCGCCCATTTCGAACATGATTGCGCCTGTCTTGACGACAGCTACCCAGCCTTCCGGTGCACCCTTACCGTTACCCTGTCTTGTTTCGGCAGGCTTCTTGGTGTAGGGCATGTCGGGGAAGATGCGGATCCAGACCTTACCGCCACGCTTGACGTGACGTGTCATTGCGACACGGGCAGCCTCGATCTGGCGGTTCGTAATCCAATATGGCTCGAGAGCCATGAGACCATACTCACCGAAGGAAATCTGATTTCCCTTGTGTGCAACTGCGTCTCTAGTACCGCGCTGCTTTTTTCTGTATTTAATTCTCTTTGGACTAAGCATCTTTTAACCTCTAGCCTCTTCAGCCTTGTTCTTGCCTGCAGCCAGGACAGCTTCATCATCATTCTTCATACCGTGGTAGATTTCACCGTTGAAGATCCATACCTTGACACCGATGGCGCCGAATGATGTGTTTGCAGTAGCAAAACCGTAGTCGATGTCCGAGCGGAGCGTGTGAAGAGGAACTCTTCCTTCCTTCATCTGCTCGTTGCGGGCGATTTCGGCACCGCCGAGACGACCGGAACACTTGATCTTGATTCCCTGTACGCCGCCCATCATTGCTCTGGAGATTGCGTTCTTCATAGCTCTTCTGTAAGCGCCGCGGCCCTCAAGCTGACGTGCGATGTTCTGAGCAACAAGCTGCGCATCGCATTCCGACTTCTTGATTTCCTTGATCTTGATCTGAACCTTCTTCTCGGTAAGCTTCTGCATCTTCTCGGCAACCTTCTCGACATTGGCACCCTTTGCGCCGATGATGACGCCCGGGCGTGCCGTTGCGATTACCATGGTAATGCGCTGGGGCTTACGGATGATTTCGACTTCGCTGATCTCTGCACCTGCGACTTCGGGGCAAGCAAGCAGAGCCTTTCTGAGTACCAGATCCTCATGGAGTGTGTCTGCATACTCTCTGGGATCGACATACCACTTCGACTGCCATGTCTTGTTGACACCGAGTCTGAGTCCGATTGGATTTACTTTCTGGCCCATTATCTGCCTACCTTTGCTTTCTCGTCTACGACGACGGTAATATGAGACATTCTTCTGAGAAGGATGTCGCGCTTTCCGTGAGAACGAGCCCATACTCTCTTAAGTCTAGGACCGTCATTGACTCTCAACTCTGCTACGAAGAGTGAATCCTCATCAAGCTTCTTGTTCTGAGACAAAGCGTTAGCACCTGCGGACTTGAGAACTTTCAGAATAAGGTCTGAACCCTTCTGAGGCATTGCTTCGAGGATGGCGACTGCTTCAACGTAGCCCTTGCCTCTGACGAGGTCTGCGACGGGACGTACCTTTGAAGGAGAAACCATCAAATATTTGGCAACTGCTTTATAACCTTTCTTAGTTTCCATAATCTAACCTTATTTAACCTTCTTATCAGATGCGTGCCCACGGAAAATACGTGTAGGTGCGAATTCACCGAGTTTGTGCCCGACAAGGTTCTCGGTTACGAAAACAGGAACCCAGGTCTTGCCGTTGTACACGGAAATCGTGAAACCGACCATCTCGGGGATGATTGTCGAACTACGTGAGTAGGTCTTGATCATCGGCTTCTGATTAGCCTGGTTTGCTGCGTCTACCCTCTTCAGGAGCTTAGCTTCAATAAAAGGACCTTTTTTGATTGATCTTGACATTTCTCTCTACTCCTACTTGCGCTTCTTGACGATGAATGCGTTGGACGGCTTCTTCCTGGAGCGTGTCTTTCCGCCCTTAGCCGGCTTACCCCAAGGCGTACAGGGGTTTCTACCTGCAGCTGTCTTGCCTTCACCACCTCCGTGCGGATGGTCGACAGGGTTCATGACGACACCTCTGACCTTCGGTCTTCTTCCAAGATGTCTGGAAGCACCTGCCTTGCCGAGGGAGACGTTCATGTGGTCCTCGTTGCCGAGAATTCCGAGTGTGGCGTAGCATTCACCGAACACCATTCTCATTTCACCCGAGGGGAGGCGGAGAGTAACATAGTCGCCTTCCTTTGCGATGACCGTTGCACTCAGGCCCGCGCTTCTGACAAGCTGTCCGCCGCGTCCGTAGTTGAGCTCGACGTTATGGACTGCAAGTCCGAGGGGAATGTTCTTCAGAGGAAGAGCGTTGCCTGTCGTGAGGGGAGCATTCGGGCCGGAGACAACCTGTGTTCCGACTGTCAGTCCCTTCGGTGCGAGAATATAGCGCTTTTCACCGTCGGCATATGCGACAAGAGCAATCAGGACTGATCTGTTGGGATCGTATTCGATCGTCTTGACTGTTCCCGGCACACCATACTTGTTGCGCTTGAAATCAATGATTCTGTAAGCCTTCTTGGCTCCGCCGCCGCGTCTGCGTACGCTGATGCGTCCGAATGTGTCACGGCCGGAGTTCTGATGGAGACTCACCGTGAGGGACTTCTCGGGCTTCTGTGCTGTAACCTCGCTCTTGACGAGTGTAGCCTTCTGGCGGAGACCGGGAGTATTCGGTTTATAATATCTTAATGCCATTTCCTGTATCCCCCTTAGCCTTCGATAGCCCCGATGGACTGACCCTTGGCCAATGTTACGATTGCCTTCTTCCAGGAAGCTGTGTAGCCCTGAACGAAGCCACCCTTGCCTCTGGAGAACTTCGGCTTGCCGCCGACATTCATTACATTGCAGGAAGTGCAGTCAACCTTGAAGAGTTCCTTGACGGCCTTCATGATTTCAAACTTGTTGGCCTTCGGATCAACCTTGAATGTATACTTCTTGCATTCGCCTTCTCTGGCGATGTTCGACTTTTCACTTAAAATCGGTTCAATGATAACTCTATCTGCTCTCATTTCGCTTTCTCCTTAGTTCTCACCGTAGAAATCGTTGAGATTAGATACTGCAGACTTGAGAACGATAACCTTTCTGCCGTAGAGAAGTTCCTTGGCGGAGAGCTTGTCGTATGCAAGAACATGAAGATACGGAATGTTCTTTGCTGCGCGTCTGATCATCACATCATCATCTTTCATGACAAGGACTGTTCTCTGACCGACTGTCTGGAAAGCAGACATGATTGCGGCCATATCCTTCGTCTTGCCGTTTTCACTGGTGAAATCCTCGACAACTACCAGTCTGTCTTCTTCAACAGCAAGTGTGAGAAGACTCTTCATTGCAAGTCTCTTGACCTTCTTGGGAAGAGAATAGGAGTAATCGCGGGGTCTCGGCCCGAAGATTGTGCCGCCGCCGACTGTGATCGGGGACTTCTTGTCACCTCTTCTTGCATTACCCGTTCCCTTCTGCTTGTAAGGCTTGGTATTGCTGTAATTGACCTCAGCTCTGGTCTTTGTGCATGCAGTTCCGACACGGCGGTTAGCTGCTTCGTTTCTTACGGCATGGTAAATGGAACCAGTAGACACAACAACACCGAAAACCTGTTCGCTGAGCTGTACTGTTCCAACTTCCTTGCCGGCTGTAGAAAAGAGTTTCTGTTCCATACTATACCTGCCTTACTTCTTTACTGCCTTCTTGATGACGACTGTGCTGTCCGTGGGTCCGGGGATGGCACCCTTGACCATGATGACCTGCATTTCGCTGTCTACTGCGACGAGCTTGAGATTCTGGACTGTAACCTTCTCGTTGCCCATGTGACCTGCCATCTTGTGTCCCTTGAATGTGTGTGCGGGAGTCGATGACATTGCGGTGCCGCCGAGATCTCTGTGGAACTTCGAGCCGTGGGTCTTTCTTCCGCCGCCGAAGCCGTAGCGCTTCATGCCGCCCTGGTAACCCTTACCCTTGCTTGTTCCGGTTACGTCTACGTAAGCTACTTCCTTGAATAAGTCAACTCCGAGAACATCGCCGACCTTGACTTCGTTGTCGAAGTCTCTCATTTCCATGACGACCTTCTTCGGTTCGCAAACACCCTTGAAAACGCCTGCATAAGGCTTTGTTGTCCTGCTCTCCTTGACGGCGCCGGATGCAACAACAGCTGCAGAATAACCGTTCTTCTCATCTGTCCTGTTTGCGATGACTACGTTATCCTCAACTTTAATTACTGTCACAGGAATAAGTCTGCCCTGAGCATCGAATACCTGTGTCATTCCAACTTTTTTGCCGATAAGCCCTAACATTTCTTACTTACCTCAACTTCACTGTCTAATTTCTACATCCACACCAGCAGGGAGTTCGAGTTTCATCAGGGCTTCTACAACCTTCTGGGTCGGGTCCAGGATGTCAATCAATCTCTTGTGTGTTCTCATTTCGAACTGTTCGCGAGCCTTCTTGTTAACGTGCGGCGATCTGAGGACAGTGTACTTGTTAATACGTGTAGGAAGCGGGATGGGTCCTGAAACCTTGGCTCCAGCCTTAATGACTGTCTGGACGATTGCCTTCGAGCTCTGCTCGATGAGGTCAACGTCAAAGCCTCTCAACTTCACACGGATTCTTTCGTTTGCCATTTTTTAAAAATCTCCAAAAATCAACAGGTCACCGGGGATGAGGCACCCCCGGTCGGACCTTAAGTTTTCAATTAGTCTGAGTCAATCAGTCTGTGATCTCTGTAACCTGACCGGATGCAACTGTTCTGCCGCCTTCTCTGATAGCGAAGCGGAGACCCTTGTCCATAGCTACCGGGTGGATGAGGTCAACGATGATCTCTGTGTGGTCACCAGGCATGATCATTTCCTTTCCTTCCGGAAGGTGGCATGTGCCTGTGATATCTGTTGTTCTGAAGTAGAACTGAGGTCTGTAACCATCGAAGAACGGTGAGTGTCTTCCGCCTTCTTCCTTGCTCAGTACGTATACTGTTCCCTTGAACTTTGTGTGGGGAGTGATTGTGTTCGGCTTAGCAAGAACCTGGCCTCTGACGACTTCCTTCTTGTCGACACCTCTGAGGAGAGCACCGATGTTATCACCAGCCTGTCCTTCATCGAGGAGCTTGTTGAACATTTCAACACCTGTAACAACAGTGTTTCTTGTTTCCTTGATACCGACAATCTGTACGGGGTCGTTGACATGGACGACACCAGCTTCGACTCTACCTGTAACAACAGTTCCACGGCCGGAGATCGAGAAGATGTCTTCGATCGGCATGAGGAAGGGCTTGTCGACTGATCTCTCCGGGAGCGGGATATAGGAATCCATAGCGTCGAGGAGTTCGTCGATGCACTTTGTTGCTTCGGGATCATCCGGCTTTGTCATTGCTTCGTAAGCAGAACCCTTGATGACAGGGCAGTTAGCGCCGTCGAAACCATACTCTGTGAGAAGGTCTCTCATTTCCTCTTCTACGAGTTCGATGAGGTCGGGATCGTCGACCTGGTCGCACTTGTTGACGAAGACGATGATTGCAGGTACACCAACCTGTCTTGCAAGAAGGATGTGCTCCTTTGTCTGAGCCATAGCACCGTCTGTTGCTGCGACGACGATGATGGCACCGTCCATCTGAGCAGCACCTGTGATCATGTTCTTGATGTAGTCAGCGTGACCCGGGCAGTCGACATGTGCGTAGTGTCTGTTCTTGGACTGATACTCAACATGTCTTGTATTGATTGTGATACCACGTTCCTTCTCTTCTGGTGCGTTGTCGATTGCATCATAAGCAAGGGCCTTGTCTCCAAACAGTCTAGCACAGTGCATTGTGATAGCTGCTGTGAGAGTGGTCTTACCATGGTCGACGTGACCGATGGTACCTACGTTTACGTGTGGCTTAGTTCTCTCGAATTTTTCCTTAGCCATCAGTTCCTCCTTGTGGCAATGCCACAAATCAAAAAATAATATTTATAAAGGCCCAAGCCTTTACAGTCCCTTGAGACAACTGACTGCCAAGTAGGTAATGTTAAGTTCCAGAGGTCGGCAATTACTGACGACATACGTTATTAAGTAATAAAAAAACTACTTTCCGGAACCACCCTTATCGCCTTTGCAATCGGTTTGGCTCTAGACGCCACAGACATGGAACCCCATGTGGAGCGGCGACACTTTGACTAATTTATATGTTTTTGTAAGTATTGTCAACACCTTCCGGTATTTTAAGCCGGCTCAAAAATTTAGCGGTGCTGCCTGACTATTCTGCAGGTGTGCGTCCTGTCATCCCTGTCGTAATTGATGCCGACAAGAAGCATCTCTCCGCGGTAGTTCTTCAGGACATCGGGGTATTTTCTGTCGAGTATCTGGCGGATTGCACCCTCTGCCGATTTGTTCCACTTGAGCTCCACGATCATCGCAGGCCAGTGAGAGCCGGAAAGAGGAAGATAGACGACATCCGCGTATCCGTCTCCCGCCGGAAGCTCCTCAAGCTGGAGATAGTGGTCACGGTACGTATAATAGGCAAGCTTGATGACACTTCTGAGGCTTGCTTCACTGTTGTAGTTGAGGGGAACCGTCTCCTCTCTGTGAATCTTCTCTATCTCTCCGGCTACCGCTTCCTCATTCACTGCAAGAGTGTTTTCGAAGAGCTTCTCGCTGTCCTGCAGCCTCTTCATACTCTCCTCGAGAGGAACCGTATGTATTGCCGTCTGGAACTCACGCTTTATCTCCTCATTGGGAATACGCACCGTCCCCTTCTCTTCGTCGTAGGCGAGATAGCCCAGATGGACAAGAAGAGTCAGAACGTCATCTCTTCCTCTGAAGGTCGTGAGGTCATTTGCGAAACCGTCGGTATTCACCTTCACTTCGATTCCACCCACAAGTCCGGCTATGGTCTTCGAGAGGCCGTTGTAGTCCTTGCCTATGTACTCCAGGAGAGCCTCCGCAGCAGAAGTCTGTGTCCAGTAGGACCGGAAGGACCTGTTCCGGATTGCCTTCATGACGGAGGCGGGATTATACACGGCGCCGACCGACGGAAAGGAATAGCCGTTATACCAGTCTTTCATGGTTTTGAAGTCGACATTACTTCCCGAGCAGAGTTCCTCGACCTCATTCCCGGTAAAACCGACATATTCGGCATACTCCCCCGGATACAGCATCGTGTACTCGTTGAAATCGGAAAGAGCAGACTGGGAACCGTCAGTCTTGATCGGAAGAATTCCGGTCATGTAGGCGGCAGCTACAACCTTCGGAGTAAAGGCTCCGTTCTTGAACCAGGAGCGGAGAAATTCAAGATACATCTTCTGCGCATCCGGATCATTCTTTGCCTCTCTGATCGGAGCATCCCATTCATCAATGATGAATATGAACTGTCTTTCTCCTTTCTTCTCCACAAGGGAAATCATCTTATCCCTGAAACAGGTGCCTTTAAGCGAGGGATACATTTCATCAAGATCTGAGACAAGAGCTTTCTCAATCCGAGCTGGTAACTGACACAGCGGAATACCGGCAATGTTGACATCAGAGATGAAACTCGTCATTTCCATGTATACTACGTTGTAACTGTTTATGTGTTTTTCATAATCCGGAGATGAAGCTATTTTCTTGTCATCAAAGAGGAAGTGAGAATCGCAGGTGCAGTCATAATAAGCCGAAAGCATTCTGGCCGCATAGGATTTGCCGAAACGGCGGGGTCTCGAAACACAGACAAGTTTTCCTTCTCTGCGGACTTTCCGGTTGATCAGCTCGATCAGACCCGTCTTGTCGACATAGTCAGAAGAATTGATTTCGTCAAAGCCCATGCTGCCGGGATTGATGTATGTACCCATGCCATGCCTCCGCTTCAAGGATCATGAAAGTCTTCACTCCCACTGAGAAAGGATAAGGGATGATCGGCCAAAAGTCAAAGTTCCCATGCAACGCTGTGAATATGACCCTGTCTCTCAAAGGGCAGGGTCAGCGTCATCACCAGTTCTTCTCTTCTCCCCTGCTGTCCTTTCTTTCCTTTCTCTCCTTCACCATCTTCACGAACCATTCAACCATGGCAGGGTCCTGATGGGAGAAGAATGACGAGGTTGCAGTATCGAGAGACCTTATGTCAGCCATATCTTCATCGGAGAGGGTAAAGTCGAAGACATTGAGGTTCTCCTCCATCCTTTCCCTGTGTACGGACTTCGGTATTACGACAATTCCTCTCTGCAGATGCCATCTCAGAATGACCTGGGCCGGCGTCTTGCCGTACCTGAGGCCGATCTGTCTCAGTGTTTCATTCTCGAAGAGTCCTCTCCTCCCCTCCCCGAACGGAGCCCATGCCTCAAGCTGGATGTGGTACCTGTCTGCCCAGCTTCTGAGCTCCAGCTGCTGGTTGAGGGGATGAATCTCCATCTGGTTGACCATCGGAGGAACAGATACGAATGATGCGAACTCAACCATTCTGTCTGCATAATGATTGGAAATCCCGATTGCCCTCAGTTTTCCTTCTCTGTAAAGTTCCTCAAGAGCTCTCCATGCCCCGTAGGTGTCACCGAATGGCTGATGGAGAAGCATGAGGTCTATATAATCCGTACGGAGCTTCTCCATTGACTCCAGCACAGATTTCCGGCACTCCTCATAACCGTAGTGTTCTATCCAGACCTTGCTTGTCAGAAAGATTTCATCTCTCCTTATTCCCGATTTCCAGACAGCTTTACCGACCTCCTCTTCATTGAAATAACTCTGGGCAGTATCGATCAGTCTGTAGCCGGCGTCGAGGGCGTCAAGGACACACCTCTCTGCTTCTTCCTTTCCCACCTGATAAACTCCGTATCCCAGAAGAGGCATCTTCACGCCGTTGTAAAGTGTTGCATATTCCATATCCTTCCTCCTCAGTAATCCAGTCCTTCTACCCATGAAACGACATCGCCTTGAGACACGCTGCTCCCGAAGCGGTGTCCCTCAAGCCATCTGCCGCCGTCTGCCGCCTCTTCGAGAAGTTCGGCACTCTTCCCGAGCCCCGAGGATGCAGATGTGCAGAAGGGAATTACAGTCTTACCGCTGAAGTCATTCCCGCTGACGAAGCCGTTTACCGGCCATGCAGCGATTCCCCACCAGATCGGATAGCCGATGAATACAGTGTCATATTCATCCCAGTTATCGGGAACGGTCTTCACGAGACTGACGTTTCTCAGACTTTCGTCATCGTGTTCCTTCACGACTCTGCTCGAGGAATCCCTCCAGTTCAGATCCGCATCCGTATAGTCTTCAACGGGCTCTATACGGAAGATATCGCCTCCCGTCTTCTCCGCTATGATTCCGGCAACCCTTTCCGTGCTGCCCGTTGCGGAATAGAAGACGACCAGGGCCTTTCCCGTTCCTTCCTCCGAGCGCAGATTCTCCTTTGTCCCGCTGCATGCAACGGGAAGGAGAGACAGCAGTGACAAAGCACTGATCAGCATGATTCTTTTCATTTTCTTCTCCTTGGCATCCCCCCGGGAAGGAGGATAGAATGAATGTAACAGCCGGTAGCTACTACCGGACAATAGCTTTTCTGAAAATTCCGGAGTTTTTTATGTATTCGATGAAAGAAGCCTGCCAGCTGACCGGCATGAGTTACGAGAATCTGAAGTTCTACTGCAATGAAGGCCTTGTGCCGAATGTGAAGAGGGACAGGAACAACTACCGCGTCTTCAGCGACAGCGATATAAAGTGGATACAGAGCCTCGGATGTCTCAAGCGCTGCGGAATGTCAATACAGGAGATGAAGCAATACCTTGAGCTCTGTCTTAAGGGAGAAAGTTCGATTCCGGAGAGAAAAATCATACTCGAAAGAAAGAGAGAGGACCTGGAAGAAATGAAAAAGGAAATCGAAGACTCGATTGCATTCATCGACTGGAAGCAGAACTTCTACGATGATGTCCTCGCCGGCAAGACGAAGTACTACAGCAATCTGATCGCCACATGAGTTTTCACTTGCCTCTTTGACGCCAAGATAATATCTTTCTCTAAAGCGAGGAAAAGATGAAGACAGTTAATTATCAGACAAAGGGAACCTGTGCCAGAGCCATCCATTTCGATATCGACGACGAGAAGAGGATTCACAACCTCTCCTTCGACGGAGGCTGCAACGGCAACCTGAAGGCAATCGGGAAACTCTGCGAAGGTCAGAAGGCCGAGGATGTGGCGGCAATTCTTGCAGGGAATACCTGCGGCTTCAAGCCCACATCGTGTGCAGACCAGCTCAGCCGCGCAATCAGAGAGAATATCTGAAGGCGTACGGGCATTCAAAAAGGGACTGTTTCGCGCAGTCCCTTTTACTTTTCCGTATTCTATCAGAAGCGGATGTGGCTGAATGCCTTGTTTGCTTCTGCCATGCGGTGTACATCTTCCTTCTTCTTGAAGGCTGTACCTGTCGAGTTGTATGCATCGATGAGCTCGTCAGCAAGCTTGTCGGCCATTGTCTTGCCGTTCCTGCCTCTTGCAGCATTGATGATCCATCTCATTGCGAGTGCCTCACGTCTGGATTCCCTGATTTCAGTCGGAACCTGATATGTAGCACCACCTACTCTTCTCGACTTGACTTCGACAGCAGGCTTTACGTTCTCGAGAGCCTTGTTGAAGACATCGATTTCCTTCTCGCCCGTCTTTGTGCCAATGAGCTTCATTGCGTCATAGACGATTCTTGCGGAAACGGACTTCTTGCCGTCGACCATCATTCTGCAGATAAGCTTCTCTACAGCCGTGCTGGAGTACACTGAGTCAGGGGTTACTTTCCTGACAGGGGTTTTTTCTCTACTCATTTCTTCTACCTCCTATCAAGCCTTTGGCCTCTTCGCACCATACTTGGAGCGGCTTCTCTTTCTGTCTGCGACACCGAGAGTATCCTTGCTGCCGCGGATGATGTGATATCTGACACCGGGGAGGTCCTTGACTCTTCCGCCTCTGATGAGGACGACCGAGTGTTCCTGAAGGTTGTGTCCGATACCCGGAATGTAAGCTGTGACTTCGATTCCGTTCGAGAGTCTGACTCTGGCTACCTTTCTGAGAGCAGAGTTAGGTTTCTTAGGTGTAACTGTCATGACTCTTGTACATACACCTCTTTTCTGCGGGCACCCCTCAAGAGCCGGGGATTTCGTCTTCTGCTTGGAAGTACTTCTGCCCTTTCTAATAAGCTGATTAATTGTAGGCATCTTTTCGACGCTCCTTTTTCTTTGGAGAGGCGTCTCACACCGCTTCTCCTACCACCCCGCACAGGCGGGGTTTCTATTTAAAAACTGCAGTCAGCATGAGACTCCAGCAGCAATGCCCGGGGAGGGCGCCGACAGGCGTCACTCCTCATCTGTCATGGCATCGCCGATTTCTCTATCGTCTCCTACAGTCTTCATTTCCGCAAGATCCTCGAAGTCAGTATCATCTTCGATGACGGGGTTCAGGGCCCTGTTTGCATCCTTGATCTTCTGCTCTTCGATGAGCTTCTCGTCCTCCGGGAGTACGATATCCCTGTAGCCGACGAATCCGGTTCCTGCCGGAATCAGCTTACCGATGATGACGTTCTCCTTGAGACCTCTCAGCTCATCTGTTTTACCAGCTATGGCTGCTTCTGTCAACGTCTGCACAGTATGTGCGAACGATGCGCCCGAGATGAAGGATTCGCTGTTGCGGGCCGCATCCGAGACACCGCTGAGGCAGGGCCTTCCGATGGCGGGAACTCTTCCCTCCGCTCTGGCCTTCTCGTTTTCCTTCAGGAATTCGAGCTTGTCGACCTTCTGGTTCTCGATGAAGCGCGTATCGTTGCTTCTCACAATCTCGACCGTTCTGAGCATCTGACGGATGATGATCGAGAGATGCTTCTCGTTGATCTCGATATCCTGTTCCCTGTAGACGTTCTGGATTGCCTTGACGAGGAACGAGAGGACCGCTGTCTCTCCCTGTACCGTCAGGACCTCTCTCGAATTCACCTGGGCGTCGCAGAGCTTGTCGCCGCAGACGACCTCGTCTCCCTCTCTGACAAGGAGGACGATACCCTGCGTCGGAACCTTGTGAAGGTGTCTGAAGCTCTTTCCGTCTGCAGCCTTCTCGGGATAGACGTCCGCAAGCCTGTCGAGGATCGTGATCTTCGCGTAGCCCTTCTCTATCTTTATTCTCTCGACCTTACCCGTGACGTGAGCGATGACCGTATAGTTCTCGGTCTGCGTCTTCGTGGCATCGAAGAGAGAGTTGACGAGAGGAAGACCACCCGCGATATCCTTACTCTTACTTGCATCTTCCTTCGGAGCGGAAGCGATGATGTCGCCTGCGTGGATGACCTGTCCCTCCTCCTGGAAGTGCATGATCGATCCGCCGAGGATAGTGTATGACTTCTCGTTTCCGTCGGAGAGTGCAACGACGACTGTCGGGTTGTACTTACCGAGCTTGTCTCTCGATACCGTATGCCATTCCTTGACACCCGAAACGTGGTTCTCGACTACGAGGTAGCTCTTTCTGGCGACGAAGTCCTTCATCTCCTTTATCGTGCTGTCCTCTTCGGCGATGATGAGCTCGTTGAACGGGTCGAATGTGTAGACGACGTCTCCGGCGGGGATGACCGCACCGTTCTCGACTGCCGCGCTGAGGACGGTACCTACCGGGATCTCCTCTTCGCTTGTCGCACCGATGACGAATGTCCTTCCGTTCGTGACAAGAAGCTTACCGTTGAACTTCGAGATGATCTCCCTGCCGCCGAGGTCCCTGTAGAAGGCATAGCCCTTACCTACGTTCTCGCCGTTCTGGACGAGGAGCTCTGAATAAGCGCCTGTAATCTCGTCGAGGATCTTCGTGACAGTATATCTGCTCTTACGCGGGAATATTCTCTTTCCCTCCTGGTTGATGACATAGAGGTTGGAGTTTATTCCGTCGACGATGACGGGGTAGTCGAAGCTCTTCTCGTTCGAGGAGACGGTTGCAATACCGCCGGCATGGAACGTTCTCATCGTGAGCTGTGTACCCGGCTGTCCGATGGACTGTGCGGCGACGACTCCTACGGCCTCACCGATTTCAACGGTCTTGTTTGTAGCGTAGTTGCGTCCGTAGCACTTCTTGCAGACACCGTGATCCGCCTCACATGTGAGTACACTTCTTATAAGTACCTTCTCGACACCTGCGTCTTCGATTGCCGCAGCCATCTCGTTGGTGATGAGCTCGTTCGCCTTTGCAAGCACGACGGGCTTACCCTCTTCGTCCCTGAGGAACGGATGGAGTACGTCTTCGACGGGGAAGGATCCCGCAATCTTGGAGTAGAGCGTCTCGTTCTTCGCGGCATCCGCGCTGACCCACATACCGTTGATGGTGTGGCAGTCCTCCATCGTGACGACGACGTCCTGTGCGACATCGACGAGCTTACGTGTGAGGTAACCTGCTCTTGCCGTCTTGAGGGCGGTATCTGTAAGACCCTTTCTTGCACCGTTCGAGGAGAAGAAGAATTCGATGATCGAGAGACCTTCCTTGAAGTTCGACTTGACCGGGAGCTCGATGTTGTCTCCGTTCGGCTTTGTCATGATTCCTCTCATGGCACCGAGCTGTGAAATCTGCTTCGAGCTTCCTCGTGCGCCGGAGTCGGCCATCATGAAGAGCGGGTTGAAGCCGTGCTGGTCCTCCCTCATCTCCTTCATGAGAAGATCGGTGAGTTCGTTCTTCGTACTGTTCCAGAGCGAGATTACCTTGCTCTTCTTTTCCTCTTCACTGATTGTACCGCTGAGGAGCTGGTCCTTGATGTGGGCCTCTTCCTTCTCGGCCTTCTCGATGAGTGCCTTCTTGCCGGACGGGACGATCATGTCGCTGAGGCCTATCGTTGCACCGAAGAGGGTTGCATACTTGTATCCAAGGCTCTTCACGGAGTCGAGGAGTTCGACTGCAACACTGGGCTTGTCGCTCTCGAGGGTTGCGGTGATGAGCTTCTTCAGCTGCTTGTCTCCCAGACAGTAGTTCTGGAACGGAAGTCCCGTCGGAATGGAGGAGTTGAAGATGATTCTGCCCGGAGTGGTCTCTGTCCACTTCACGCCGTCGGACACTGTCCTGTTGCCCTTCTCGTCGATGATGGTGAGGCCTTCTCTGAGGCGGTAATATATTCTTTCGTTATAGGAGACGCTGTATGCATCGATTGCGGCTTCGATTTCGCTCAGGGAGTCGAAGTGCTTTCTCTTCTCCTTTCTGTCGAGATCCAGTCTCTCCTTCGTCAGGTAGTAGATACCGAGGACCATGTCCTGCGACGGGTATGCAATCGGCTTTCCGTTTGCGGGGTCGAGGAGGTTCGTGGTACTGAGCATGAGTGTCCAGCACTCGAGCTGAGCAGCCTCCGAGAGAGGAACATGGATGGCCATCTGGTCTCCGTCGAAGTCGGCGTTGAATGCATGACATACGAGAGGATGGAGCTTGAGGGCCTTGCCGTCGACGAGGACGGGTTCGAATGCCTGGAAGCCGAGACGGTGGAGTGTCGGTGCACGGTTGAGCATGACAGGGTGCTCCTTGACGACGTCCTCGAGGATTCCCCACACTTCCGGTGCTCCCTCTTCGACCATGACCTTGGCCTTCTTGACGTTCGGTGCGATACCGTTGTCATGAAGCTTTCTGATAAGGAACGGCTTGAAGAGCTCGAGAGCCATGAGTGACGGGACACCGCACTGATGCATCTTGAGTTCCGGGCCGACGACGATTACGGATCGTCCGGAATAGTCGACACGCTTACCCAGAAGGTTCTGTCTGAATCTTCCCTGCTTACCCTTGAGCTGGTCTGCAAGAGACTTGAGGTCCCTCTTGGATGCACCCTTTGCGGGGTTCTCGACCTTTCCGTTGTCAAGGAGACAGTCGACTGCTTCCTGGAGCATTCTCTTCTCGTTGCGTACGATGATGTCCGGTGCCTGGATCGAGATGAGGCGCTGGAGACGGTTGTTTCTGTTGATGACTCTTCTGTAGAGTTCGTTGAGGTCGGTCGTCGCGAATCTTCCGCCGTCGAGCTGGACCATAGGTCTGAGATCGGGCGGGATTACGGGAAGGACAGTCAGAATCATCCACTCGGGCTGGTTGCCGGAGTCGATGAACCATGTACAGTACTTGATGACCGATGCGGCCTTCTTCGCCTCTCCGCTGTCCGTCTTTCCGTTCTTGCGGATGATTTCCGCGAGAATCTCCCTGTTCTTCTCCCTGAGAGCGACAAGATCGAGGCCCTTCAGGAGCTCGTAGATGGCCTCCGCACCCATTCCGGCGCGGAAGGAGTCCTCACCGTACTTGAGGATGTACTCGTCGTACTCCTCCTCGCTGAGAACCTGGCACTTGGAGAGACCGTCAACCTGACCGGGGTCGATGACGACGTAGCTCTCGTACTTGAAGATGGAGTTGAAGTCCGCCTTCTTCATCTCGAGAAGATAGCTCATGATGGAGGGCTGGGACTTGTAGAACCAGACATGTGCGACGGGGGTTGCAAGCTTGATGTGACCGCTGCGCTCACGTCTGACCTTCTTCTCCGTTACCTCGACACCGCAGCGTTCGCACACGGTGCCCTTGTATCTCTTGCTCTTGAACTTTCCGCACCAGCATTCCCAGTCACGTGTAGTTCCGAAGATACGCTCGCAGAAGAGACCGTCTCTCTCCGGGCGGAGTGAACGGTAGTTGATTGTCTCCGGCTTCTTCACTTCGCCGTAGGACCAGGAGAGTATCTGATCCGGGGATGCAATCTTAATTCTTAATGTACTGATATCATGTGTATCGCTCATCCCGTGCCTCCTTACTGGTTGTTCTTTTCCTTTTCGGCCTTGCTGATTATCTCCTTGTCCTTCTCGGTGAGAGGAATAAGCCTGCCGTTCTCATCATATGCAGCAAGATCCAGTGCGAGACCTCTCAGTCCCTGACAGAGAACCTTGTATCCTTCCGGAAGATCATCCGGATGTGCAGCCGGTTCGCCCTTGACGATAGCCTGGTAGATGTTGACTCTTCCCTTCATATCATCGGACTTGACCGTCAGAAGCTCCTGGAGGTTGTTTGCAGCACCGTATGCCTCGAATGCCCATACCTCCATTTCACCCAGTCTCTGACCTCCGAACATTGCCTTACCGCCGAGAGGCTGCTGTGTGACGAGCGAGTACGGACCGGTAGCACGCGCATGCATCTTGTCGTCGACGAGATGGTGGAGCTTGAGGTAGTAGATGTAGCCGCAGAATACCTTGTTGACAAACGGCACACCCGTTCTTCCGTCGTAGAGCGTGACCTTGCTGTCCTTCGGGAGTCCGGCCTTGACCATCTCCTCCTCGATCTGCTCCATTGTCGCAGACTGGAAGACGGGGGTCTTGTACCAGACATCGTTCTTGACTGCAGCCCACCCGAGCTGTGTCTCCATGAGCTGACCGATGTTCATTCGTGAAGGAACGCCGAGCGGGTTGAGACATACATCGAGCGGTG
>CAVILL010000032.1:0-21457 GCA_963643635.1 Sphaerochaetaceae bacterium
TTAAGAATAACCGCAATGGGTGAAAGATGTGGTGGAAACGGGATATAACCGCATCTGCAGCCGGGAGAATACTCAGTACGTACAGTCTGCCGCCTGAAGTACAAAATTCTCTGTTCCCTCATAGGGCTGTTTCCCGAGAGACTCATACTCTCATCCCTGAAAAGATGTACGGGGTCTAATCTTCCTTTATCTCCTCGACCCAGGTGAAGGGAAGCCATACGTCGATGACTCTGTTGAAGAGAACGGTCTCGATGCGGCAGTTGCGGTTCTTCTTCGAGTATTCCTTTATGTGTCCCTCGAGTGAGAGAAGCGGACCGTCGATTATCTTCACTTTTCCGTTGACCTTGATCGCCCTGCTCATGCCGATGATTCCCGCAGAGCCGAATACCCACCTTGCGTATCTGAGGTCCCCGTCCTTCAGGACAATCTCCTCCGGGTTCACGTTGGTGACGAACGAGAAGCCTTCCCTGAATTTTCTGTCTATGTTCCATACATCACAGCCGGGAGGTGTGAAGAGGAAGACGTAGGAGGGAAGAACGAGCCTGAGTTCGGTGCTCTTCACTCCTTTGGTGCTCTTGTGACTGAGCTTGAGGAACGGGAGAGCAAGAAGAGACGGATTGAGAAGGTTGAGGTTGCGCGCAAGGTCGCACTCCCATCCGGTGCGGGTTCTGAGA
This sequence comes from Sphaerochaetaceae bacterium, assembly GCA_963643635.1. Lineage (GTDB taxonomy): Bacteria > Spirochaetota > Spirochaetia > Sphaerochaetales > Sphaerochaetaceae > Ornithospirochaeta. The sequence goes on from CAVILL010000032.1 coordinate 675, forward strand.
CAGTAGGCAGTGTAGCCGCTTTCTTCGAGCTTCGACTGCCTGAGAGATATGTCTTCCGTTATTTCCCAGTTCTGCTTCACCCTTTTATGATACCGGAAAGAGGTGAGGTTTTCGACCGGATTACGGAAAAAACACAAAAAAGAAATCTTTGCTGTTACCTTTTATGACTTATGTCGTTTACACTGTGTCTATCAGAGGAGAAGAGAAGTGAAGAGAATCCTTATTGCCCTGTTGATAATCGCACTCGTAGTCGTTCTTCCGTCATGTAAGAAGAAGACATCGGAGGACGACAGCTCCACCGCCACCGCTGCAGTAAAGGCATCGGTGTCGTCATCGTCAGCCGCCGCGGCAGATAATACGACCGGGTCCACGTCTTCCTTCCGCACTCTCGAGGAGCCGAAGAGCCTGACCGTCGCGGGGGAATCTGAATCCGCCCCGTCGTCCGGGACCTTCTCGTTCACGCCTGCGCCCCAGGAGACGGCAGAAGAAACGGAAACGGCAGAGGTGGCAGAGCCCGGTGAAAAAACAGAGGAGACGGAGACGGTTGTTTCTGATGAACCTCTAGTGGATATATCATCAGTGGAAGTGGAGAAGCCTCTTGTATTCGTCAACGAAACCGGAACCGGAGACGCTTCCTTCTCCCTCAACGAGTTCTACAGAGGTGGAGAGCTTCTCATCAGGGCATCCTTCACGCCGACTTCGGGAGAACTTGTCTTCAATGCAGACGAAACGGAAGTGAAGAAGATTCTCAAGAGCCTTTCCGTGAATTACGCAGATTACGGCGAGATTTCCTATACCCTCACCGGAAGCCTTCTCGAGATAACCTATCCCGGAACGACTGAAGAGGAAGTCGAGGCGAAGTGGCAGAACTTCAAATCCTTCCTCAACTCCTACAACGAGGAGAAGGCATCCCTCGTGGAAGCAGACGACAACGAACTCGTGGTTTCGAAGTCCGCTGAAACGGTGAAGGGAACGCTTTATGCATCAATCTATTCTGACAGAGCCGAAATTACGATTCCGGAGAATATGACAAACGAGGAAACTGCTGCCTTTATCGGGTGGCTGCTTAATGTATACCCGGGTGCTGCAGATTATGGGACATATACATTGTCTGATGGAACGCTCACTCTTACCTATACAAATTTCTCCAATCGTCTTGCAGCAGACAACTTTGAATTCCTTGCGAAACTCGCCGATGAATACTTCGCACAGTCTGAAGAAACTTCAGCTGCGGCAGAAGCTGAAAAGCCTGCAGCGGCGACGGCAGCAGACGAAAAGATGAGCGTGGAGAAGAAGACAGCAGAAGAAGTCGGGAAGAAGGAGAGCTTCATAAAGAGCTATTCCGTTTCCGCATGCCTCACTCCTTCCTTCAATCCGCAGTCATCGTTCAATTTCGGTGCGGGGCTGAGAGCGGAAATGAACTTTTCGTCATGGCTCGGCGCGGGGTTCAGTGCCGGCGGAAACTTCACCTTCGGCTACTTTGATGCTCTTCTCTACGGCAGATTCACATTCGCCGGGTTCGGTAAGGCAGATATCTACGGCATCGCCGGCGTCGGAGCCGACTGGTCGGTAAGGGGAGGCAGAGCCGGTCTGATGCTCAGAGCTGCAGTCGGCGTCGAGTATGCAGTCCTTGACAGACTCTCCGTATTCGGAGAAATCGGGTACCAGTACTCGGCACTCAGAAAGAGCGACGTCTACGCATCAGTCGGTGTCAGATACATCTTCTGATTTCTTCCCGTGAAACAGAAAAGTCCCGGCCTGAAAACCGGGACTTCGACTTGACGGGACGCTCTCAGAGTCCCATCTTCGCCTTCATCTTCGACCAGCTGTCCTTGAGTGTGACGGTTCTGTTGAAGACCATCGCCTCGGGTCTGCTGTCTCTCGAGTCTACGCAGTAGTAGCCGTTTCTCACGAACTGGAGGTAATCACCGACCTCTGCCTTCTCCGCTTCCTTCTCGATGTATGCGTTCTTCAGAACGATGAGTGAATCGGGATTGAGGTCGTCGAGGTAGTTGCCGGTTGCAGCACCGGGAGTCTCGCTCCTGAAGAGCTTGTCGTACTGCCTTACCTCGGCCTTCGTGTTGATTGATGCGCTTACCCAGTGGCTTGTTCCCTTGACCTTTCGTCCGTCGGGAGTCTCGCCGCCCTTCGAGAGCGGGTCGTAAGTACAGTGAATTACGGTAATATTGCCGTTCTCATCCTTTTCAACGGAGTTCGCCGTGATATAGTAGGCACCCTTGAGTCTGATCTCGTTACCGATGTAGAGCCTGTGATAGCCCTTGACCGGAGTCTCCATGAAGTCTTCTCTCTCGATGTAGACTTCCTTCGTGAATGCAACCCTGTGTGTTCCGCTCTTCTCGTCCTCGGGGTTGTCGACTGCGTCGAAGTATTCGACCTTGTCCTCCGGGTAGTTGTCGATTACGACCTTCACCGGGTCGAGAACGGCCATGAGTCTCTTTGCTCTCTTATTGAGGTCCTCTCTCACGCAGAATTCCATAAGGGAGAAGTCGACAGTACCTTCGACCTTGGCAACACCGACTCTGGAGACGAAGTCCTTCATAGCCTCGGGTGAGTAGCCGCGCCTTCTTATTCCGCTGATGGTCGGCATTCTCGGGTCGTCCCATCCGGAGACGAAGTTGTTGTTCACAAGATAGAGCAGGCGGCGCTTGCTCATGAGGCAGTATGTTATGTTGAGGCGTGCGAACTCGTACTGATGAGGTGTGTGCTCGATGCCGTCGATGCTCGTAGCCCAGTCGTATGCGGGGCGGTGATCCTCGAATTCGAGAGTGCAGATGGAGTGCGTTATGCCCTCTATTGCATCGCTGATGGGATGGGTGAAGTCATACATGGGGTAGATGCACCACTTCTTTCCCGTTCTCGGATGCTCAGCATACTTTATCCTGTAGAGCGCGGGGTCTCTCATGTTGATGTTCGGGCTTGCCATGTCGATTCTGGCTCTGAGCGTGTACTTTCCCTCGGGGAATTCGCCGTTCTTCATCCTGAGGAAGAGGTCCATGTTCTCCTCTATCGGGCGGTCTCTGTCGGGGCTGTTCTTACCCGGCTCTGTCAGCGTTCCCCTGTACTCCTTCATTTCCTCGGGAGTGAGGGAGTCCACATATGCCTTGCCCTCCCTGATGAGATTGAGTGCAATCTCATAGAGCCTGTCGTAGTAGTCCGAAGCGTAGAACTCGTACTTTCCCCAGTCGAAGCCGAGCCACCTGATGTCGCTCTTTATGGAGTTGATGTACTCCATGTCTTCCTTTGCGGGGTTGGTGTCATCGAGCCTGAGGTGGCATCTTCCGCCGTATTTCTCGGCAAGTCCGAAGTTCAGACAGATGCTCTTGATGTGTCCGATGTGCAGGTACCCGTTGGGCTCGGGCGGGAAGCGGGTGACAATCGTGTTGTCGGGAACCCTTCCTTCCCTGAGGTCGTCCTCGATGATCTTCTCGATGAAGTTGAGGGGTCTGGAGGCTGTCGTCTCCTCTTTTCTTTCGTTTTCCATAATACCTTCCTTCACTCCCTTCAAAGGGGAGCTCAGAGTTTTCTCAGAGCCAGTCTACCATGTTTGTCATTTCTCTGCCAGCTATGGCTTTTCGTGAAAATCCGACAAAACTATGGAATATTGCAGACCGCCGTTATATACTTTTCTCATGGCGAAAAGAATCAAAGAGGGACATAGAATAAAGAAGCTTTACCCGTTCGACGTGTTCATTCCGTACGTGATGGTCGAGAGAAGCGACAGCCAGAACACAGTCAACGAGTTCTTCGACATAGCGCCGACGGAGGCGTTCATCAGACAGATGAGGGCCGAGGGACTCGACGGCTTCGGGGTACTGCATGTAATTCTCGGCGCCTACGTCAGAATGGTCAGCCAGAGACCGAAGACGAACAGATTCATACGCGGCCAGCGTATCTACGGGAGAAACGAAATAACCGTATCTCTTGCGATACTGAGGAAGATGAGCATAGACGGTATGGAGACGACGATAAAGATGCACTTCAAGCCAGACTGGGATATCTACCAGATCTACGACGAGGTGACGAGAGTCATCGAGAAGGGCATGAAGGACACGTCCACCGACAGGTATGCGGGCATCCTCACGAAGATTCCGGGCCTCTTTCTGAAGTTCACGATGTGGGTTCTGAAGACTCTCGACTACTTCAATCTTCTTCATCCCGCTCTCAGGGAAGCTTCTCCCTTCCATGCCTCGATGTTCATAACGAACATGGCCTCCCTCAACATTCCGCCGATCAGACACCACCTCTATAACTTCGGCAACTGTCCTCTCTTCATCGCGTTCGGCGCGAAGAGAACGATGTACGACTTCACAGAGGACGGGGACCCGATAAAGAAGAGGGTGGTCGACATAACGGTCAACATGGACGAGAGAATCACGAACGGCTACTACTGGGCTTCGGCATTGAAGCAGTTCAAGCACTACATGGCACACCCGGAGCTCCTGAAGGAGAAGCCGCAGCAGGTATTCGAGGATAAATAGCCTTACCAGGCTTCCAGCGTGACGCTGCCGTCACCTTCCAGAGTGAATCCCAGGGATGCGGAAGAGAGAAAGGCGGGGTTCTTTATTTTCAGAATCTCGTTCTCCCCGCTCTTGAAGACGATGGTCTCCCCCGTCTTCTCCATTGTCATTTCTCTCATCTCCGAAGAGACCGGAATTTCGCTTTCGAGGCCGAAGAATGACGAAATGATCTTTTTCCCGGCGAAGACTATTCTGTCGTGAGGCGTGTGGAAGAAGACAAACGAGCAGGAGACGCTGTCGTCTCCCGTGTACGAGAGTCGTACGGTGTCTTCTTCGCCGATTGTGAAGAAGACGGATGACAAGCCGCTGTTAGTGTACTTCACGGTGTGAAGCATATATTCATCAAAGGACTGGGGTTTCTTCAGCCACTGGGCCTTACGCATATTCATGCTCCCATTCTATCTCCGCATTTCTTTCTTGTCATTGCCCTCCCTGTCTTTTAGAATCGGGAGGTATGAACGGAATAATTGCAGATCTTGTTTTTTCATTCGTCTCCTCGGACGAGGAGGAGCACAGAGGCTACTACTCGGCCCTGACCACGGGCTACTTCGACGACATCGCATCCTCGTTTGCTGAGAGGGAGCATTCCTTTTCCCTGATGACGAAGCTCGGCTCCGACGCCGAGGCCGTTGCCGCGAGGAGCTACTACTCCTCGGAGTATGACTACGACACAGTATACTTCACGAGTTCCCTCTATCCGACGGCGATTTCCGTCGAGGGGGAGACGAGATTCAGGTACTCGGCTCTCTCGGACATAAACGCGGGGGAGGTCGTATCGTTCATAGATGAGAAGAAGGTAGACACGCTCTTCGTGTCCGCGGCGCTTCTGTCGTTCAAGCCGGTTTCGCGTGAGATAGTGAAGGGAATAACAGAGAGAAAGGATAAACTCGTGAGAGTCGTCGTCGATACGACGAACAACTGGGACATACTTCTTCTCGAGGAGCTCAAGGGCTCGATCGAGACTCTGAGAGATTCCGGTGTTCCCGTCTCGGTTGTCGGTGAGGCACTCATTGTCGACGGCGTCGGAGGAATGAGTGCATCCAGGCGCGATGAGATACTATCGGGTCTTGCGGAATAGGAAAGCGAGGAACGAGTCGTGTATATAGGAGTCCGTCGGCTCCGAAAGAGACGAGTCGGTGAAGAAATCCTCCATCACGAAGCCTCTTCTGAGAACGGGGGTGATGATTGACTCGAGTGTATGCGAAAACTCGATTGTGTCCCCCGAAGCTATCTTTTTCTCAACCTCTCTCTCTGCGAGGCTTTTTGTTGTACTGAAGGGGAGTGTGTACTTTACTCTGAGCTTCCTCCTCTGCTTCTTCTCGTCGAAGATGTAGAGAACGGGATTGGCAATCCCCGTCATGAAGATTCCGCCCGGCCTGAGGACCCTGTCCACTTCGTCATATACCTTTTCTATGTCCTCGATGAAGTTGAGGGATATGGGATTGACGACGGCGTCGAAGGATGAGGGGGGAAAGGGGAGAGAGAGGGCGCTTGCGACAACGGTTTCTGCCGAAAGGGAGTACATTTCGAGTGCCTTCCTGTCCTGTTCGATCTGCCTGGGAGATATGTCGAGGCTCGTCACCCTCGATCCGTATGCCGAGAGGAGCGGTGTCTGCTGACCGCCTCCTCCGCATAGCACCAGTACGTCCCTGTCCTTCAGTCCTTCCGTCCATGAGGAGGGTACCGCCTTCTCCGTCGTGATTCTGAGTGACAGTTTCCCCTCCCGTGCACTCGCGATCTCGTCCTCTCCGACGATTCTCGTCCACCAGTTTCCTCTTTCCTCTTCCCCGTCCCAGGCTCTGCTGTTTATTTCCTCTGTATTCATGGGGGAAGTATAGCACAGAAGAGAAGGAAGGATACCGGAAAGAAAGGCCCGGACGGAAATGCTTGGAAAGTTTAAAGTAAAACGATAATACTCAAAAAGTTAATCCTGTGCGGTTCGTATGTGTCTGTAATGAAAAGGCTGGAGTGGAACATCAGGCATTTCCTTCCTGACTGGTCCTCGCCCGTATACATTGTTCTTACCGAGACACTTCTCAGAAAGATATTCAGACTAGAGAAGGCTCAGAAGATTCTTCTTGCCGTCGGAAACGGAAAGAAGAGGAACAGGGATCTCGCTTCCGCTCTCAATGTGACATCGTCCGTCATTGCAGATGAATGACAGAGACTCTGTGACATGGGTATTCTGGAGAAGGTGGTCCCGATAAACGTAAAGGACGACAGGAAGAAGACATTCTACCCGGTAAAGGACAACCTCCTGAGATTTTTCTACGGCTTTGTACAGCCGGATTCATCATTCACAGCCCGGTTCGGTTCGGACTATGACTGGGCGAGAATCAAAGAGGGGGTGAAGACATTCATATCCCGCTCCTTCGAGGGCGTCGTGACGGAGTATGTGACGCTCTGCACGGGAAACAACAGCAGCATTGATGTTCTTGATATCGGTACATACTGGTATGGTTCGAAGGATGAGAACATTGCTTATGCTGTCGTGGTCAGACAGAAGAGAGGATATTTCATCATCTCGTGCAGGTACATTGCCGGACTGCCGGGAGCATCTCTCGAAGACGGGGAGACGGAAAAGATGAAGAATGCGAAGGATATGCTTTCATCCGGCTGCGGCTTCGCCCGTGTCGGAGGCTATGAGAGGAATGACGACAGCATTCTGAGGCTTACAGGTGAAGACTACTACCCGGCAGATGGAATCAGGAGCGGGGAAAAGCTGAAGAAATACCCCGGCTGAATGCAAAACAGCTTTCCAGCAGCACGGGATGAGAAGTATAATCCTCCTACAGATCAATAAGGAGACTTATATGCAGAGAAAACCATTCAGGGCCTTCCTGGCTCTCGTTGTCGTACTTCTCACAGCCACCATGCTCTGGGCACAGCCCGTGCAGGAGGCTCAGACCGTACCTGATGAAGTACAGGTTCAGATTCTCTTCACATCCGATGTCCACGGTGCAATCGTGGACAGCCAGTACAGCAAGGGAGACGCCGCGACAATCAGCGGAACGGGTCTTTCGAGACTGAGCACTGTCCTCAGGGAGAGAAGGGCGGAGTATGCGAACACAATCACTCTGGACAACGGTGACACCATCCAGGGAACACCGTTCACCTACTACTATGCATTCTTCAACAGTGATGTCGAAGATCCGACGATGAAGGCTCTCGGACTCCTCGGATACGACTGCTGGAACTGGGGCAACCACGAGTTCAACTACGGCATGACGATCCTCAACAGGCAGGTTGCAGATGCAGAGAGCGAGGGAATCGAGGTGATCACCGCGAACTTCGTAAAGAGCGGCACTGATTACGAGCCCTACTGCAGTGCATACATCGTCCGCACATTCGACGGCGTCAAGGTCGGTGTCATCGGTATGGACACCCCGAACATCCCGACATGGGACAAGGCTGCCAACTGGGAAGGAATCGACTTCAGGACATTCGTCGACTGCTGGAACCACTATGCGGACATCCTCAAGAACGAGGAAGGCTGTGACATCGTTGTCGTCGCATGCCACTCCGGACGCGGCACAAGCGGCGGTACTCTCGTCGATGCAGACGAAATCGAAGGCTACAACGGCGACGGCCTCTACTACGAGGACAGCTACGAGAACCAGATAGCATGTCTCATCGAGAACAGCAGGGGAATCGACCTCGTACTCGGCGGACACACGCACGAGACGGGAACATATTCCTTCACTGACCTCGACGGAAAGGAAGTCCCCGTTCTCCACTGCGGAACGAAGGCACAGGGACTTGGATGCGCCGTAATCACATACAGCAACGTCGAGGACAGGGTTACCGGCATATCACTCGAAGTCATCGATACCTCAAAAAGCGATGTCGACGAGGAGTTCGTCGCGGCAATGAGCGACTACGAGAGCGAAGTCTGGGACAACTACCTCAACGCAGTCATCGGAACGGCTTCCGCTGACTTCGAGGCTCCGGGCAGCATGACAGAGCCCAACGCTTTCCTCGATCTCATCAACACAGTCCAGCTTGATGCGATTCCGGAGGAGATCGGTGCTCAGATGAGTATTTCCGCTCCTCTCAACAGCTCCACGGGTGCGGTAATCCCCGAGGGCGAGATACACCTCGGACTCCTCTTCCAGCTCTACAGATACGAGAACTGGCTCTACTGCATCGACATGACGGGATCGGAGATCAAGGCATGGCTCGAGTTCGCTGCAACGAAGTACGAAGTCCAGGACGGACAGATTGTGCGCGGCGGCGGAATGTACTGCGACACACTCTACGGAGAGGGAGTATCCTACGAGATATATCTCGGCAACGCAGAGGGTGACAGAATCAGGAACATCACATACCTCGGCGAGCCGATCGATATGGACGGACACTACAGAGTCGTCATCAACAACTACCGCTTCACGGGCGGCGGAGACTACATGAAGGCGGTTGCAAACTACCTCGGTGCAGACAGCTTTGCAGGCGACGAGAGCCGTGTCCTCTATTCGACACAGTATGACATGGAGCAGGGCGAAGACCTCGGCCAGGTGAGAAACCTTCTTTCTGCATATATACAGAGAGTCGGCACAATCTCCCCAGTCGTCACGGGTTCCTTCAGCGTCCATACGACAGCATCAGAGAACTGATTGATTCTCATAAAGAGACACCTCCTTTGCGGGAGGTGTCTCTCTCGAAATTCATCAAATCCGGAGCGGGGCGAATACCGTGACAGAGGAGGCCGGTATGAATGATGAACGGGATTGCCGTTCTGCTACTGAAGGCATAGAGAGAGTCATGGATGAAAGTCGGAAGACGGCATTCATTGCAGCAGACAGAGCAATGGTCACGGCGTACTGGAATATCGGGAGGAGAATTGTCGAGGAGGAGCAGAGGACAGGCTGCGGAGAGAACATAATCTCTGAAATATCATGCGCTCTTACGCGCGAATTCGGCTCCTGCTGTTCCCGCCGGAATCTCCATTACTTCCGACAGTTCTACCGGTATTTCAGTGAGGAAGAGATTCTGGATCCGCATCTTCAGAATCTTACCTGGCCACATTTCAGATCGCTTCTTCGTGTCCCCGATGAAAATGCCAGAGTCCGGTATATGCATGAGGCAGCCGAGGCGAACTGGAGTGCCGGGACACTTGAGTACAATATAGAAAGACAGTATTACAACCATCTTCGGAAGACGCCGGAAAAAGATGCAGCCGAAACGAAGAAGAAAGAGGAGCAGCCTTCAGAGTTCATAAACAGTCCGGTAGTAGCTGAGTTTCTAGGATTTTGCAGCCGGGATGCGGACTCGGATCTTCAGTCTGCACTAATCACTCATCTTTGCAGTTTCTTTCTTCGAATGGACAGAGGCTACGCATTAGTGGCGAGACAGCAGCATATTGTTACAGAAACCCAGGACTGCTGCATAGATCTCGTTCTTTACAACGTAATACTCAAATGCTACGTTCTCATAGATTTGAAGATGGGAACAATAACTCATCAGGATGTCGGTCAGATTGATATGTATGTCCGTATGTATGACGAAATGAAGCGCCGGAAGGATGACAATCCTACAATAGGAATTCTGCTTGGCAGTGAGACCGGTGAAGAGAACGCAGGATATTCCGTCCTTCACGACAACGACCATCTCTTCATGTCGAAGTACCTGACATATCTTCCTGCGAAGGATCAGTTGAGAGCCGAAATCGAAAGACAGAAGAATATCTACTATCTTCAGCATCCTCAGAATGAGGAAGGAAAGCACGGGGACAGCAACGCCCCGGAAAATTACTGACAATGGGCGCTTAACACGCAGTTCTTACTGATGTGAAATGTTCAATTTGGTATTTTTTCCTGTTTAACAAGTTAAGTATGTGCTTCTGAAGATTTATGACTTCGTGTAACCGAGTGCTGCAGGGGGATTGACGAAGTTTCTTCGAGATTGTGAACGCCGTTCACAATTCAGCTTTCTCTTTCCCAACATGCAACTTTATGATGCGCTACGTACCTCAGAGACAATCTGTTCTTTTTCTTCTTCAGAGAAACCATACTGGGTAAGAACAGCGTATATGTCTCTGCAGTCTTTTTCCTTTTGTTCTCTCATTGCTTCTTTCTTTGCTTCAGCCAGGCCTTTGGCATAACCTCTTTTCCACATCTCTTCACCATAGGCATAGGTAACATATAGCTGTTCGTTTTCGCCATATATCTCATCGTCAAACATACTCTAGCTCCTCAATTGAAGGGTAAGACTCCAGGACAATTGCAATCAGCATATTTGGGGGGCAGATGAAGGAGCTCAGAAGTTTTTGCTCAAAGACGACAGAATCTTTCCTGCCTGTTCCCTCGAAATACCATGCTGAGAAAGAGCGCTTGAAAATTTTTCCAGATCTTCCTTCCACTGTTCGCTTCTTCCTTCAGCATGACCTATTCTCATTCCTTCTGCGCGACCTACAGTTATTCCTTCTGTTATTCCTTCTGTTCTTCCTTTCTTTTCTCTTGCGTCACCATAACCGAGGGTGACATAAAGCTGTTCGTTGTTTGCGTACATGATTGCCTCCACCTCACTTTTGTGCTGACTCAGAAGACGAGTCAGAATTCCGTTTTCCATGCAGTATTCGATAGTCTCAACAACTGCCTCATTGACCGGACCGAGTCTCCTGATTTCTGAATCGAAAACCTCACAGAGCCTGCAGTACTCCTGTATTATGCCGGAACTGTTCTCTTTTGTTAAGACTTTCGCTCTTATGCGGTAGTCCTCCTGCCCCGGCAGTGTTATGACAGTGTCGTAGTAGTCGGGAGCCTTCTTACGTCCCGTGTAGATTACAGTGAAGTGGGGAATCAGCTTCTCTGTGAACGGTGTCTCGTCGTACTGGAGGTATTGATAATTCTCGATTCTGTCCATACAGATCCTGAGGAAGTAGTAGTTGATCCTGTATGTGATGTTCGGGCAGAGAGTCGACTGGGCCTCGACAAGGTAGATGTCCCTGCCTCTCACAAGAATCGCGAGGTCGTTGATTACTCCCTTTATGAGAATCGAGTTGAGTCTGATGAGCTCAAGGTCTTCGTACTTCACTTCCGTGTCCCCGGGGTTGAGATTAAGGTATACTTCTCTCAACAGGACCTTGTCCGAGCAGATGGCTCCGAATATGCTGTCCTTCGCCGTTCTCTTCGGCCTCGGCACATCGCGGAGCCTGCTTTCTCTCTGTTTTTCCTTCATATATTTTTCTCCTATACCTTCTAAGCACTTTTTCCGGACCGAAATGTCAAAAAATCCGGGAAGAAAATTATGACGGAATGACAAAATCAGACATGAAGTGTGAAATTCGCCTGATATTCCCACTCCTGAGATGTGGAGTCCTGAGAAAACCGGACACAGAAATCTTCCTGAAGGGGGAGGAAGGAAGAATCCGTGCTGATGAAGTGTACCTTCCCTCATTCTTATTCACAAAAATGCCGCCCTCTATTATTCTTTCAGCATGAGGCGTTTTTCGTTTACTGAAATCCTTACAATAATAATCGCTGTGATTGCGGGAACAGCAATACTTACGGGACTCTACGTCTGGACGAAGTACCTGACGGCGGAGAAGGAGGAGGAGACACTCCGCTCGGCACTGCAGGAAGTCGTCGACACAAAGGGTGAGAAGGCCCTCTTCGAAATGGCGGGCATTCCCGTCGACCAGATATACTACGGAGACGAGCTTCTCTCCCTCTACGACAGCGACAACGGCTCATGGAACTACACCTCCGAAGAGGCCAGGCGCATCGCCGTCTACAACAAGTGCCGTGACAGCGTCGTCGAAATCAACGCGTATTCGTCGCTCTCGGACTCCGGACAGGGAAGCGGCGTCATCCTCACATCCGACGGCTACATAGTGACGAACAAGCATGTCGTGGGTTCGAGTACCTCCTTCACAGTCGTCTTCTCCGACAATACGAGTGAGGAGGCAGTTGTCGTCGGAGTCGACTCCCTTACAGATATCGCAGTACTGAAGGTCGCGAGAACGGGGCTGAGTGCCATGGACTTCGGCTCTGCGGAGAACCTCTCGGTGGGACAGATCGTCTATACTATCGGTAACCCGTACGGCTACTCCTGGTCCTTCACCGACGGTTCGGTCTCCGGCCTCAACCGCATGGTCAGCACCTCGTCGTCATCTGCCGTAATCCCGAACATGATCCAGACAAACGCCCTCGTTAACCCCGGTAACTCCGGCGGCCCCCTGCTCAATTCATCGGGGGAGATGATCGGGCTCATATCATCAATATATTCAACATCCGGAAGCGCCGAGGGAATCTCGTTCGCGCTTCCCGTCGAGACGGTGCTCGACGTTGCCGACTCCCTGATAAAGAACGGAAAGGTGACAAGGGGATGGATGGACTTCCTGTCCGTCGAACTCAATGCCCAGATAGTATCGTACTGCGGCCTTGTGGTGGACGAGGGAATACTCGTGAGCCAGGTTGTTCCGGCAGGCAAGGCCGACAGAGGAGGAATAAAGGGCGGAAGCGAGAAGGCCCAGTACGGAAGCTCGGTAATCTATCTCGGAGGCGATGTCATCGTCGCAATCAACGACACTCCGATTACGGGCTATACCGATTACTTTGCATTCCTCTTCAATACCAAGGCCGGTGACAGGGTGAATGTAACGGTAATCAGAAACGGGGAGAGAAAGACACTCGAGAACATAGAACTTGTGGAGCAGACCGAGGAGAACACGCAGTGGATTCTGAGATAATCATTCCAGACTACATCACGGGAGTCGAGCGCCCCTTCCGTGTCCACGCTCCGTACGACCTTGCGGGAGACCAGGGAGAGGCCGTTGAGAAACTCTACGAGGGTTACCTCGAGGGTGACCACGCACAGACCTTAAAGGGTGTCACGGGCTCGGGCAAGACCTTCACGATGGCGAAGCTCATAGAGAAGATTCAGAAACCCGTACTGGTTCTCAGTCACAACAAGACGCTCTCGGCGCAGCTTTACCGGGAATTCAAGAACTTCTTTCCCGAGAATGCGGTGACTTACTTCGTCTCTACATACGATTTCTACCAGCCCGAGGCATATGTTCCCGGCAAGGACCTCTACATAGAGAAGGAAGTAGATATAAACGACGAGATAGACCGCCTGAGACTTCACGCCTCGTTCTCTCTGATGGAGAGACGCGACGTCATCGTCGTGGCGACTGTCTCGTGCATATACGGTCTGGGTAATCCGGTGTCATTAAGGGATATGCTCTATTCCTTCCGCGTCGGCGACGACTTCGACAGGAAGGTCGTGTTCGACCAGCTTCTGAGAATGCTCTACGAGCGTAACGACGACGTACTCGAGAGAGGAAGATTCCGCGTCCGCGGCGACGTCATCGAGATATATCCGGCGTATTTAGAGACTGCATTCCGCATCTCCCTCGACTGGGATACGATCTCCTCCATAGTCTGGTTCGACCCGGTGAGCGGGGAGAAGAGGGAGAGTGTCGATGCCGTCACACTCTACCCCGCAAAGCAGTTCGTACTTCCCCAGAGCCAGATAGACCGTGCAATACACGAGATAGAGGAGGAGAAGGAGGAGAGGTACAACTACTTCGTCTCCAACGGCAAGTTCGTCGAGGCCGAGAGAATAAAGAGCAGGGTCGAGTACGACCTCGAGATGCTCCAGGAGATAGGCTACTGCTCTGGAATCGAGAACTACTCGAGGCCGCTTACGGGAAGAAAGGAAGGCGAGAGGCCTCCGGTACTCCTCGATTACTTCCCCGACGACTTCGTAACCTTCATTGACGAGAGCCACGTGACGCTCCCGCAGATAGGGGCGATGTACGAGGGCGACAGGTCGCGTAAGACCAACCTCGTCAACTACGGCTTCCGTCTTCCCTCCGCCCTCGACAACAGACCGATGAAGTACGAGGAGTTCGACAGCAAGGTCGGACAGCGCATCTACGTCTCTGCGACCCCCGGGGAGCGGGAGAAGGCAGAGAGCGTCCAGATAGTGGAGCAGCTCATACGTCCCACCGGACTCCTCGACCCCGAAATTTCCGTAAGACCCACCTCCGGTCAGATGGAGGACCTCTACGGAGAAATCAGAAAGACGATAGAGAAGGGCGAGAGGGTACTCGTCACGACGCTGACGAAGAAGATGGCGGAGGACCTCACGGATTACCTTGCAAACCTCGGCCTGAAGGTCCAGTACCTCCACAGCGAAGTCGACACGATCGAGAGGGTAGATATCCTCAGGGACCTCAGGAAGGGAAAGTACGACGTACTTGTGGGAATCAACCTTCTCAGGGAGGGCCTGGACCTGCCGGAAGTATCTCTTGTGGCAATACTCGACGCGGACAAGATAGGATTCCTCAGATCCGCGACGTCCCTCATCCAGACAATAGGAAGAGCCGCACGTAACGCAGACGGCCGCGTCATCATGTATGCAGATAAAAGAAGCGACGCCATGGACGAGGCAATCAGGGAAACAGAGCACCGCAGGGCTGTCCAGAAGGCCTACAACGAGGAGCACGGAATAACGCCGAAGACCATAAGGAAGGAAATCGACGACATACTCGAGAGGGAGTTAAAGGACAGCGAGGAGATCGCAAAATCCGACGCCAAGATCCTCTCGTCCTCCTACAATCTCCTCGTGGAGAAGGACAGGAAGAAGTACATAAAGGACCTCGAGAAGCAGATGAGGGACTATGCCGCAGATCTCGAGTTCGAGAAGGCTGCAGTCCTCAGAGACGAAATCGAGCGCATCAAACAAAGAAAGGACTTAGAAGTCCCTCACTCCTAAGTCCACACTTTTCCTTTAATCTTCTCTGGCTTTTATTCCTTGTTTTCCAGTAATGTGAATGTATTTCTTTCAAAGTCGATGAAGCCTTCCTCCCTGAGTTCCGAGAGAACGACGGTCATCGCAGCTCTCTCGACTCCGAGGTAGTCGGCAAGCTGCTGGCGGTTGTACGGAATCGTGAAGGTCTTCGACTGGTTCTCGTAAGCGCAGGTGTTGAGGTAGGAGAGGATCTTCGCCCTCGTCGTGCGCTGAGTCGTATGCGTGATCTTCTCGACGAGCTTCAGAACCTTCATGTTCAGGAGCGAGATGAAGTTGTTCGTGAGAACCATGTGGTTGTGCGTGCTCTCGGGGCTGTTCGTCACGATCTTCGCAGCATCGAAGATGAAGTAGACCGTGGGCTCCATCGCGATGACGGAGAGTGGCACGTGGACCCTGAAAAGCGAGAAGGGCTCAGCGAATGTGTCTCCGGGGAGAGCGGAGTTGACGATGTTGCGGTGTCCCCAGACATCCTCCTGGATGACCATGCCCCTTCCCTTGATTATGAGGCCTACATATCTACCTTCTTCACCGTTCTTGAGAAGGAATTCGTCCTTCTTTGCAGTGAGGATCTTTCCGTCGATAATCGGAAGGCACTCGCCGATTTCCTCATCCGTCATTCCCTTGAAGAGCGGAACGTTTCTAAGCATTGTGATGTCTGAATTCATTGTTAAACCTCATTTCTGTTGTAATCTCAACACTTTTTATTATGTTTGGCAAGTGTTTTCCAACAAAAAATCAAGAAAAAGTTAAGAAATCCAACACTTTTTGTTAAAGACGGCTGATTTTTGTAAGAAAAATGTAAAGTTTGTCAAAACGGACAGGCATGTGGGAAGTAAAACAGAATGAGGAAGATATCATACATTATTAACATATGTGTTGAAGCTTGGCTCTCGTAAGTCGCATAATTCCTTCTTTCAATCTCCATTTAATCAATAGATTACAAATGTAAAATCTTTACATCTATTAAATATCCTTAGCAAAAAGGCAGGTGCGTCTGACCTTATTTTAACAATTGTTGCAAATCTAACATACAAAAGGGGTGAACCATGTTAAAAAATTCATTGACTTTTGAAAGTAGTAGATTCAAGAGTTATATTTCAATGTATAATTGAGATAATAAGGGGCTACACAATGGCAAAGAAACTCGCTGTTTTATTGGTTTTGGTTACTCTTGCGGTACTCAGTGTATCTGCATATCAGTTCTCTCCTCTGAACGTCACGTTCGATCCTTCGGGTTCGGGTTCGGCAAAGGTCTACACAATCGTCAACGACTCCGACTCTCCGATTGCAATCGAGATCAGCGCAGTCAAGAGGAACATGGACATGGACGGCAACGAGAACAATGAGGATGCTTCCGCATACTTCTCCATCCAGCCGAAGAAGGTCGTAATCAAGGGCCAGTCGACACAGCTCATCCGAGTCCAGTACAGAGGACCCAAGACCGTTACGGAGGAAATGAGCTTCAGAATCATCTCCGAACAGATTGCATACTCCACAGGTGCGCAGACAGAGACAGAGGGACAGATGATCTCCTTCCTCTTCGTCTACTCGACATCGGCATATGTCGCACCGAGCAAGGTCGTCGAGAAGACGGCTACGAGCGCATTCATCAACGATGACGGCGAGCTTGAAATCAGAATAGAGAATACGGGAAGCGTACATCAGCTCCTGAACGACCTCCAGGTCACAGTATCCAGCGGCAGCACGGTCTACCAGCTCACGGATGAGGAAATGGGAACGATCAAGGGTGCAAACCTTCTCTGCGGCGGTACGCTCAGAATCGTCCTGCCGGTGCCGGAAGTTCTCAAGGGTAAGAAGAACCTCTCGGCATCCATCAGCTACGACTACACGTATTCGGCAAGCTGAAAATAAAAACAGGGTAATGGAAGAGATTAAGGGATAAGAATTTAATGAAGAAGAGCTCAGGGAGAGTAATACTACAGATTCTCTCCGCAGTGCTGGGAAGCGTGTTATTCAGCGTTTCCGTATTTCTTATTTTTCTCGGTGAAAGCATCACGGCTCTCGTGCTCGGACTTGCAGCCGCAGTCTACCTCACGGTCAGGGTGCTTGCCGCAGCGAAGGAAGGGGACAGGAACGGCCCGTTGAATATCTTCGCCGTGGTCTTCATCATACTTCTCTGTCTCCTCTGCCTTGTATCGATAGAAAAGCTTTCTCCGTCATCCGAAGGTGAAAGCGGGAAAACGGAGGGTACAGCCGTACCTTCCGTCTCCGTAACGACGGTAACGCCGTCCTCTGAGGCGGGAGCATCTGATTATGCTCCCTCTGATTCCGCAAGCGGAACAGAGAAAACGGAAACAACAACTACTACTACTACTGCGGCAGCAGCAACAATAACTACAACTATTGCAGAAACAGCAGCAGCAACAGCTGCTACTGTTGCATCCTCATCGCCTGCTTCTTCAGATACTTCTTCGTCAGCAGCAGTAACGGAGGAAAGCGGCAGTGCTCCGTCGGGTGTGGTTTCATCCTTCACGATATCGGGAAGCGTCCAGACTGTATCCACGGTTTTCAGAGTCGACACCGTCTCCACCGGCGCGGAAACAGCAGAAACGGAGACTTCTTCAATCCAGACGGAGGCAAAGCGTGAAGTAACGTCTGCAGTACGTGTTCCAGCAGCTCCCGTCTTCGTTTCGAGCGAGACGACAGCTTCCGTACCTGCGGCGCCGTCTTTCGGGGAAGCTTCATCTGTCTCCGCACTTGTGCCGGGAGTACCGGAAGTTGTATCGGCATCGGCTGCGGTCGTGCCGGAAGCTGCAGCCTTCGGTGCGGTGAGTCAGGCTCTTGTACCCGTTGCTCCCGAAATGAAGGGAGAGCCGAAGGCGATACTTGTCGAACTCGATGTGCCGACGCCTGCTGTAAGCACAGAGAGTGAAGAAGCATATGACCCGTGGGCTGACTTCTTCTTCAGTGACGAGGACCTCGCGCTCGACGACGGCATCTACTACTTCACGCTATTCGTCAACGATTTCGAGGAAGGAGACATCGAAGTTCTCGTCGAGAACGGAGAAGTCTACATCAGTGCCCAGGAGCTCAGCGACTACATCTACGCATACCTCGAGCCCGAGAGTGCCGAGAGGATATTCAGCGGAGAATACGACTACTACGGAGTCGACTACCTCAACTACGTCGGAGTCGACGCATGGGCCGACACCAACTTCTTCGAATACTACATCACGATCTCCTCGACAGACATGCCCGTGACGAGAATCAGCGTGAAGGGCAATAACAGCAAGACTGTCGTGAGACCGATAAGCGGAGCCGTGACAATCGACCCCGTCAACTATTATGTAATATCGTCATACTCGGTTTCCGCTTCGACAAGCGGAAAGACGGGAAGGACATTCCTTGATAATCTGAGAATATCGCTCTCGTCCAACAACTCCTTCAGGTTCTTCGACCTCTACGGTTCGTTCTCATGGTCTGTTTCCGGCAGTTACGATACTATGCGCTTCAGCTGGGGAAGCTACAGCTTCTACCGCGATATCGAGCCCTGGTCGGTAAGACTCAGGTTCGGTAACGTATCTCCCGATTCGTTCTCGCCGAGCGGTACGTCAATCGGTATAAGAGTCGACAAATCCAGTCAGTATGCGGGAGAGAGTGACGGAACGGACGACAAGAACCAGCGTCAGATCGTACTCGACAGAGACAGCGACGTCGTCGTCTACAACGGAGACAGGGAGATCTTCAGGCGCACTCTCTCGGCTGGCCGCTACATCCTCCACGACTTCATCCTCTACTCCGGAACGAACGAGATGAGGATAGTCATCACTCCGACAGACGGAACGGAAGGCTATGAGGAGAGCTTCACTATTACGTACTCCTCGTCGCTTCTCGATGTCGGTGAAGTCTACTGGGGCGCAGCATACGCATTCTCTCGCACCGTCGTCGACAAGTCTGCGGAGAGGGAATCGATCCAGGTCGACCTTCCGTTCTTCAGAAACAGGAAATTAAGATACGATCTCAGGGACTTCGCAGTTTCGGGATACGTAAATCTCGGTATCAGCGAAAATCTTTCGGGTTCCGTCACAGCAGCCGTAAAAGGCGTCAAGGACAAGTTCTCTTTCAGAGTCTCGGGAGAGATAACGAACCTCAACGCACTCGGAACGCTTAAGGTCAGCGGAAACTTCTCGTATTCGTCTACTGCCTCCCTCTACCTCAGGGCATCCCAGCAGTTCTCGCTCTCGGGCAAGGGGCTTGTCAGAGGCTTCAGTGCCGGCGTCTCCTTCTCGAAGTCCGACTTCAGCGTGAGAAACAACAGTATCCTTTCGCCCTCCCTCTCGCTCTCGGGAGCCCTGGGCTTCATGGGATGGTCGGTAAGTGCAGCTGCAACGGCACCGGTGGGTGACTTCAGCCAGACGACATGGAACGTCGTGCCGTCACTTTCGTTCTCGCTGGGCAAGCTCAATCTCTCGCTTTCCGCTACAGTCAGCGGAGTTGGTGAGAAGATGAGCGTCACGTACTCGGGACGCCTCAGTGCATCCTTCAGGATAAAGGATGTTTCTACTACAGTAAGCACAAGCGGAAAGGATACATCCGTCTCCGCTTCCTACTCAGGTAACGGCTTCGGAATCTCGGGCAGAGCAAGGACGAGTGACATACTCGACAGAAACAGCTACAGCTACTCTGCGGATTTCTCCTCCTCGACTTCGATCTTCTCGTACAGTGCATCCGCTTCGACTACCGGAAGCTTCGAGAACATATCGCTGAGCGCGAACATGAACTTCGCTTCCGTATTTTCGGACGGACTTTTCTCCTTATCGTCTTCGATTCCTTCCTCCTTCATGCTTATAAGGCAGAAGGGAGCACTCAGGGGAAACGAAGTATCGGTTGCGGTAGCCGGAAGCTCCTCGAGCACGGTTCCGACGGGTTACGTCGGAGCAGTACTCTATCGCGGACTTGCCTCTTCGGGTGCGGTTAACTTATCTTTGTACTCTGAGAATACGAGCGGCTTCTCCTCGGGGCAGTCCTTCGACATCTTCATTGCCGACACCGACAAGAGAGGATACGTCGTGACACTCGAAGGTGAGGCGACATACACGGTCTGCGGAACGGCGGAGGTCGGCGACTACGTATGGGCTAACGGTTCGTCACCTCTCTATGAGGCATACATAGACGCCGACGGCGTGATCACACTCGAAAGCACAGACGAGTATGCATTCACAGACCGGAGCGGAATGTATATAATATCCGACCTCAGTGCGGGTACTTACGGCTTCGATGTAAAGGCGAACAACAAGTGGTACCTCATGCTGATAACAGTCGGAAAGGATAATGATCCCAATCTCGTGACAATGCTCAGGGAAAAGGATTATTCGATACTTACTCCACCCGAAGTATATGAGGGTGTGATCGAAACTGAAAAACAGAGGGAGATAAGTGCAGACATGTTCTGGTTCGAACTCTACGGGGAGGCACAGTAATGAAGAAACTCTTAATCCTGTTACTTGTTCTGATGACGGCTGTCTT
>CAVILL010000033.1:0-20966 GCA_963643635.1 Sphaerochaetaceae bacterium
CTTTCACTGTTAGTGCAAGAAAAATCTGTATTTAACAATTCCCGCCGCCGGAAAGTCAGTAAAAGGAGGGAAATTGAGGTTTTACATTTTCCGGATAAATATTTTTTATTTTTTCCTCAATCCGTCAACTTCATAACCTGTCCGGAGTTAGCTCTTCCGTCTTACATCCATACCGGTTTTTACATGTTGAATTCCGGCTCTTCCGGCCATATAATCAGTCTAATACGACATTTCTTTGTATAAAGAATGATTCCATGGAGGAAAAAATGAAAAAAGTATTCACAGTACTTCTCGTTCTCTGCCTCTCCCTCTCACTCTTCGCACAGGGTGCTCAGGAAGCTTCGGCAGCAAAGGCTGAGACAGCTTATGCAATCGCCATGATCACAGACAGCGGCGACATCACAGACCAGTCATTCAACCAGTCCACATACGAAGCATGCAAGGACTATGCAGCAGCAAAGGGACTCAAGTTCCAGTACTACAAGCCGGCTGGAGACTCCGATACAGACCGCTCCGCTTCCATCGAGAAGGCTATTGACGACGGCTACAACATCATCGTCATGCCCGGTTACCTCTTCGGGCCCTCGATTGCAGCAGTTGCTCCCGAGTATCCTGAAGTCAAGTTCGTCGCTCTCGACGTTTCCGAAGGCGATGTAGGCGGATCGATTGACAACGTCTACTGCATGGTCTACCAGGAAGAAATCGCAGGCTACCTCGCAGGCTACGCTACAGTTTCCCTCGGCTACACGAACCTCGGCTTCTGCGGCGGTATGGCAGTTCCGGCAGTCATCCGCTACGGCTACGGCTTCGTACAGGGCGCAGATGCAGCAGCAGCTGAACTCGGAAAGACAGGTACTGTACAGTACACATATGCAAACCAGTTCTTCGGCGATGCAGACGTAACGGCAGCTATGGATACAATGTATGCAAACGGTGCTGAAGTCGTCTTCGCATGCGGCGGCGGTGTCTACAACTCAGTTGCAGAAGCAGCAGCAAAGGTCGGCAAGAAGGTTGTCGGCGTCGATGTCGACCAGAAGGCTACAATCGACGGCGTTTACGGAGAGGGCATCACTCTCACATCTGCAATGAAGGGTCTCTATGCTTCCACACAGGCTGCTCTCAAGACAATCGTCGAGGACGGCGCATGGGACACAGTCGCAGGTACATTCGCATCTCTCGGCCTCGTTTCCGGCACAGATATGGACTCCAACTTCGTCGGTATCCCGACAGGTAACGGAACAGAGTGGTCTGATTCCTTCACACTCGCTGACTACACAGCAATCGTGAACGACCTCTACACAGGAAAGCTTGTCATCTCCAACGACATCACACTCGCTCCCGCTGACAACGCAAAGGTTCTCACAGTCAAGGATCTCGGAAACATCAAATAATCCGGAAACGATTCAGAATCGAAGGTCACCGCTTCCGGCGGCGGCCTTTTTCTTTTGCCTCCCCTTCTCCGTTTTTTCGTTTTGCTATTGTGGGAGAGGGAAAGGTATTATAAAATTGACCAAATGACTTAAGTTCCCTCCCCTGCGGGAGAAGAGAGGAGGCATACATTGGCAGAAGAGTATGCAATAGAGATGCTGAATATCACCAAGCGCTTTCCGGGTATCGTTGCCAACGACAACATAACCCTGCAGCTGAAAAAAGGTGAAATCCACGCACTTCTCGGAGAAAACGGAGCAGGTAAGTCCACACTCATGAGTGTCCTGTTCGGTTTGTACCAGCCTGAGGAAGGCACCATCAGAAAGGATGGAAAGGAAGTGAAGATCAAGGACCCGAACGACGCCAACGCGCTCGGAATCGGAATGGTCCACCAGCACTTCAAGCTCGTCGAATGCTTCAGCGTACTCGACAACATCATCATGGGTGTCGAACCGGTGAAGTACGGCTTCCTGCAGAAGAAGGAAGCAAGGAAGAAGGTAGTCGAGCTCAGCGAGAAGTACGGCCTTCACGTCGAACCCGATGCCCTCATCGAGGACATCACGGTCGGTATGCAGCAGAGAACGGAAATCCTGAAGATGCTCTACCGCGACAACGAGATCCTCATCTTCGACGAACCGACGGCAGTCCTCACTCCCCAGGAGATATCCGAGCTCATCGAAATCATGAAGAATCTTGCTGCCGAAGGCAAATCAATCCTCTTCATATCCCACAAGCTTGCCGAAATCATGGCCGTAGCAGACAGATGTACGGTTCTGAGAAAGGGTAAGTACATCGGAACGGTCGAGACGAAGAACACCTCCATCGAGGAGCTCTCGGCGATGATGGTCGGAAGAAACGTCAGCTTCCATGTCGAGAAGAAGCCTCTCACTCCGGGAGAACCCGTTCTCGAAGTCAGGAACATGACGGTTGCATCGAAGATTCATAAGAACAATGCCGTGAAGAACGTCTCGCTCACCGTAAGGCGCGGCGAAATCGTCTGCATCGCGGGAATCGACGGCAACGGCCAGACGGAGTTCATCCACGGCCTCACGGGCCTCGACCCTCTTGTCAGCGGTACAATCATCCTCGAGGGAAAGGACATCACGAAGGCTTCCATCAGGGAGAAGAGCATTCTCGGCATGAGCCACATCCCCGAGGACAGACACAAGCACGGACTGGTGCTCGACTACTCTCTCGAGGACAATCTCGTTCTCCAGACATACTTCAAACCCGAATTCACTTCCAGGGCGGGATTCCTGAAGCGTGACGCAATCCGGGAGTACGCAGAGAAAATCATCGATGAGTACGATGTCAGAAGCGGCCAGGGCCCGGTCACTATTGCACGCTCCATGAGCGGCGGCAACCAGCAGAAGGCAATCGTCGGCAGGGAAATCGAGAAGGATCCCGAGCTCCTCATTGCCGTCCAGCCCACCCGCGGCCTCGACGTCGGAGCAATCGAATACATCCACAGACAGCTCGTCGTACAGCGTGACGAGGGAAAGGCGGTGCTTCTGGTATCTCTCGAACTGGATGAAGTCATGGACGTCTCCGACAGGATTCTCGTCATGTACGAAGGTGAAATCGTTGGAGAGTTCGATCCGAAGAAGACAAGTGAAGAGGAACTCGGACTCTACATGGCCGGAGCCAGGAGAATGGAGGTGAAGGCATGAAAAAGAACATCTGGAAAACAAACGGAATGCAGTCGCTGATTGCCTCACTCATCTGCATAATCCTCGGACTCTTCATAGGATTCCTGGTACTTCTCATAATCAATCCCTCGGGCGCCGCGGACTCGATTCTTGCACTCGTGAAGAACTTCCTCGACTACAAGAGCAGCAACCTCAGAATAAAGAACATGGGGTCGACCCTCGTAAAGACAGTCCCCCTTCTCATGTGCGCACTGAGCATTCTCTTCTCGTACAAGGTCGGTCTCTTCAACATCGGCTGTTCGGGACAGTACACGGCAGGCTGCTGCGCCGCACTCTTTGCAGCTCTCAAATGGGGATGGGGATGGCTGCCCTGTCTGATGTTCGCAATGGTTGCCGGTGCCCTCATGGGCGCAATTGTGGGTTTTCTGAAGGCCTACCTCAACGTCAACGAGGTAATCTCGGGAATCATGCTCAACTGGATAATCCTCTATCTCACGAACACGATTCTCTCCATTGTCCAGGATCCGGCAAAGCCGTATACGCTCTCGCTGCGTAAGAACGCCCCCCAGGCTCTTCTTCCGACACTGGGCCTCGATAAGCTCTTCAACAACAACACCGTGACGATTGCAATTCCGCTTTCGATTGTATTCGCAGTGCTTGTCATGGTGGTTCTCAACAAGACGACATTCGGCTACGAACTCAAGGCTACGGGCTTCAACAAGAACGCAGCAAAGTACTGCGGCATGAAGGAGAACAGGAACATCGTCCTCTCGCTTCTCATCTCCGGTGCCTTTGCGGGAATAGGCGCGGGACTGTTGTACCTCACGGGAATCGAGGACTGGGAATGCACGAGAGCATCCGTTCCGGCAATGGGCTTCAACGGAATCGCGGCAACGTTCCTCGGAGGGCTCAATCCCATCGGATCGATCTTCGCATCCTTCTTCATCGAGCACATAACAATCGGAGGCTCGCACGTCGACCTCACGAAGTACTGCTCCCAGATATCCGATCTGATAAGTTCCATCATCATCTACCTCTGCGCATTCGTTCTCTTCTTCAAGCTCAGGATGAATGACATCATCGCCCGAATAGAAGAAAGGAAGGCGGCAAAGGAAACCAAAATGGAAGGAGGTAACAACTGATGCTTTCGGTAGTTCTGCTTATTCAGTACACACTCATATTCTCCTCCGTCCTCATCCTCGTCGCTCTCGGCGGATGCTTCTCGGAGCACTCGGGTGTCATCAATCTGGGACTCGAGGGAATCATGGTAATCGGAGCTCTCGGCGGAGCCCTCACGATGAAGTATCTTCCGCTGGGAATCCCGACATTCTTCTACATTCTGATAGTCCTCGTCGCCTCGATGGCCGCAGGTGTTGCTTACTCGGCACTTCTGGGGGTTGCATCAATCAACTTCAAGGCTGACCAGACACTCGTCGGAACGGCACTCAACCTTCTCGGAACGGCAGGTGCAACAGTATTCGTAAAGGCAATCAACACGGCAACGAGCGGCGGAAACAACGTCTCTTCGGATATCTACTACGTCGAACCCAAGAAGAAGTTCATCGAGACAATCGGCTCCTTCGAATTCAACTGGTTCATGGTCATAACCGTCATCATGCTCGTCATTGCCTACGTTGTACTCTACAAGACACGTTTCGGCCTCAGACTCATGGCATGCGGAGAGCATCCGCAGGCTGCCGACAGCGTCGGTATAAACGTATACAGGATGAGATGGGCGGGCGTCCTCATATCGGGCGCGTACGGAGGACTCGGAGGAATATGCTACATCCTCGCCGGCGTCTCGATGTGGAAGTTCGAGAACGGTGTCGTCGGTTTCGGCTTTCTTTCCCTCGCCGTAATGATCTTCGGACAGTGGAAGCCTCACAAGATTGCTCTCGCAGCCCTTCTCTTCGGCTTCTTCCGTGCTCTCGGAAACACCTACAACGGATTTGCGTTCCTTTCGGCGCTCAACCTCCCGAGTACGGTCTACAACATGATGCCGTACATCGTCTCACTCATCGTTCTCGCCCTCACGAGCAAGTCCAGCCGTGCACCGAAGGCGGAAGGCATTCCGTACGACAAATCACAGCGCTGAGATATCAGCAGCAGTGCTTACGGGACCGGGGAACCGGTCCCGTCTTCATCAGAACAATTTTCTTTCCTTTTCACCTCTTTGCCCTTAGAATTCAGTTAAGGAGGACACGATGAGAACAAACATCATCATCCATTCTGTTTCCGGCAATCTCTACCTCATAGCCGGACTCTTGAAATCGAAGCTGATAGAAAAAGGCGTCGACGCACGCGTCTACAGAATCGAGGACAGCGACCTGCACCTTGCCGCCGCAAGGGACAACGAAGCCAACGAATACTATGAAGACATCACTTCCCTGCCACTGGCATCAAACGAGAAACTGAGGAAGGCGGACACGATAGTTCTCGCCTGCCCCGCAGTATTCTCCCTGCCGTCGGCCGAGATGGTCACATTCCTCAATGCAACACTCCCGATGCGCGGAAAGGGGGAGCTCGAAGGAAAGAGATTCTACGCCTTCGCTTCATCGAAATACGGAGAGGAGGAGGGAAAGAGCGCAATCACCGGCCTCCAGCTCTGGGCCGACAGCATGGGCCTCGTGATAATCCCCGAACCCGTCTACGTACACGACGACGGCGTCATCGTGACAAAGCGCCCCGGAGTCGAAATCGACAGCATACTCGATAAAATGGCAGATGCCATAACGGCATGAAACGACGAAACGGGCGCCTTCTGACGCCCGTCTTCTTTCTTCAGATTATCCTTACCTCTTCTTCATCAGCTCGTCGGCAAGGGCGAGAATCTCATCCTTTCTCTTCTCCCGTTCCTTTCTGAGAGTACGGTTGTAAAGCGGGAATGCGGCAACCATCAGGACAACACCGACAAGTCCCACTGCGATTGAAACGGGAAGAACTGAATCCCCCAGGGCGTCCCCGAGCTCTGAAAGAGCGAGACTGAGCCCCGTACCGAAGACAAGCGTTCCGACTACACCGACTATGATTGAAACCATCGCAGCCATGCTTTCACTCTCCTTATCGAGGGCCTTCAGTCTTGCCATTCCGTCAGTCTTCTTCTCTGTATACTTGTCTCTGATTTTCTCTATCTCGTCCTTCTCTTCGGCCGAATATGTCATTCTGAAAGTATCGTTGTCACTCATTTTCTTCCTCTGTATTCAGTTTTATCTTCACGGTGAAGGTACTGCCCCTGCCGAGCGTACTCTCGACTGTTATCTCGCCCCGCATTATGTCGACGATTCTCTTCACGAGCGCTAACCCCAGTCCGTTTCCCTGACCTGCGTGCGATCTGTCTCCCTGGTAGAACTTCTCGAAGATGTGCTCCCCCGTTTCCTTCGTCATCCCGATTCCGCTGTCGCTGACAGTTACGACGGCACAGCCCGATACGCTTTTCAGCGTTACCGAGATCTTCCCGCCGTCCGGCGTGAACTTGAAGGCATTCGAGAGAAGATTGTTCCAGACAGGAGAGAGCAGGTTCTCGTCGGCCCTTATCATGACATCGTCCTCGATGTCGGTATCTATTCCGATATTCCTCTTCTCCCAGACGTTCTCATACTGAAGAAGACAGAGCGTCAGCTGCTCGGAGAGACTGTACTCTCTGCCCTCGGGGAATATCTTCTGGTTCTCCAGCCTGTTGAGCTGGAGGATGTTCATGATCATGCTCGTCATGCGGCGGGATGTATCGATGATGCTTCTGGCGTACTCGAGTCTCTTCGCCTCACCCAGCCCGGGCTCCTCGAGCAGCGTTCCGTAGTTCTGCATGACGGCAAGCGGCGTCTTCATCTCATGTGAGACATTTGCGATGAAGTCGCTTCTGAGCGTCTCGACGCTTCCGAGTTCCTCGGCCGTCCTGTTTATGCCCTCGATTATCTCCAGGTAGTGGCTGTCGAGTCCGAGGCATCCCGAAGTGGATATCCTCACACTGAAGTCGCCCTTCATTATCTGCCGCAGGGCATCCCTGATGCGCTTTGTTATCCTGTCGGTCGTGAGACGGCGCCTTACTATGTCTAAAACGAGAAAGAGAAGACTGAGGACGAAGACATTCACGAATGTTGCCTTCGCGGCCTTCCTGAAATTCACCTCATCGAACGGTATTCCCCATTCTCCCGAGAGAAGAGTGAGGAAGAGAATCATCGAGCAGGTAACGACAAAGGATACGAGAAGGAAGAAGAGAATGTACTGATAGATCCGCCTCAGGATTTCACTCTTCATTCACCACCGCCTTGTACCCCAGTCCGTGCACGGTCTTTATCTCGAAGGAAGTGCATCCGGAAAGCTTGCTTCTGAGCTTCGTCATGTAGACGTCGACGGCTCTCGGAGCGGTGTCCGAATCGGAAGACCAGAACTCGTCCATCAGCTGGGTGCGTGTGAAGGTCTTCTTCGGATAGCTCAGCATCTTGTAGAGAATCGAGAATTCCCTCGCGGTAAGGGAAATCTCCTCGCCACCCAGGTATGCCGTGTGCTCGTCCGCATCCATCTCGAAGTCCCTGAGCCTGATCTTCTTCTCGGAGGCTATCTTCGCTCTTCTCAGAAGTGCCCCGATTCTGAGGAGCATCTCGTCGAGGTCCACGGGCTTCACCATGTAGTCGTCGATTCCTATCCGGTATCCCTTCTCCTTGCTCATGATGTCGTCCTTTGCAGTCATGAACATGATGGGAACATCCTTACTCGTGGAACGTACGGTGCGTGCGAACTCGAAACCGTCGGTGCCGGGCATCATTATGTCGGAGATTATGAGGTCGAAGATATTGTCGTAAAGCGCATCATATGCGCTCTCGGCATCGAGGCATCCGACAGCATCGAAACCGTTCCGGCTGAGAAAGGAACAGACTGTCCTGTTGAGGTCCCTGTCATCTTCAACTACGAGTATCTTGAACATATAATCCTCCGTACTGCATCAACCATACTATATGAATATTTATATTTTGTTTAAGTCCGCCGGAAAGCGGCCCTTTTCCAATGGAGGAAGAAAAGAGCCGCAGGGGATGATGATATATAACGGACGCGACGGTGCGTGTGTCTCAGCTGACGTACCCATGCTGTCTGAGCCACTCGGCCTCATCGTGCAGCGTTTCCGCATATGAGCGTGTCGAATACCCGAGTTCCTTCTTCGCCTTCGTGTAATCGAATGAGTTGTTTCTCTCGAGATTGTAGACACTGAAGGTTGTCATCAGAGGCTGCTTTCCAGTCTTCTTCGCCTTCTTCTCCTGGGAGGATGCGATCTTCTTTGCAAGACCGAGAGGAAGATATGCCTTGCACTTTCCGCAGTGAAGATCCTTATCAAGGAGCGTGCAGAGTTCCTTGAGAGTGACTTCCTCGTTTGCGAGGATGTAGCACTCACCTCTCCCTCCTCTGTCTGCGGCAGCGATGACGCCGGCAGCAAGGTCTCTCACATCTGCGAGGTTGAACGAGCCCTGCATCCCGATGGGCATCTCACCCTTGATGATGCTGATTATAGTCTTCGTAGTTGTTCCGATTGCGTTGTCCTCGGGGCCGAGTATTCCGCTCGGGTGAACGACGCATGCATTGAGGCCTTCCTTTGCCGCATCGAGAACATGCTGTGTTGCGATTGCCTTCGTTCTGCTGTACCAGCCTACAACAAGATTCTCATCGTACGGGAAGAAGTGATTCACTTCCTTTATTCTCTTTCCTCTCGGCTCCTCGGGGATTGCTCCGGTAGAAGATACGTAGACAAGTCTGCTGCACTCCTTATGTGCCTTCGCAGCCGCTATGATGTTGTCCGTTCCGTCGACGTTGACTGCCATGAGCTTCTCGCTGTAGTCGGGATTGACGGTCACGAGACTTGCACAGTGGATGCAGACCGTTTCTTCAGCTTCCGCATTGAAGAATTCCATGCAGTCTTCCTCAGAGCAGAGATTGCCTTCGAAGAGTTCCACGTCCTTGGGGATGTACTTCACGGCGGGATCGCCCTTGAGAACGAATGCCCTCACTCTGTCGCCCCTTCTGAGGAGCTGTCTGCAGATATGGCTTCCGAGAAATCCTGCGGCCCCTGTCAATAGATATGTTTTCCTGTTCATTCTGTTTACCTCTCTTATTTCCTGATTTGCACGGCAAGCATAGTGAACATGCGTTTAAGAAAAATTGCCGGAATGTTTAAATTTCATTAATTTCGAAATTTTTCACTTCCTACGGAGCAGGAACAGCAATCGGGACAATACGAACCACGTCAGCGGCAGTCCCTGCGCTCTCGCAGACCTTCAGTTAATGTAACCGCTGTTTTTCCCGCACGGAGAAAATAGTCTCAGCATCATAGACTTTCACTCTGTGTTTTCCGACAGAGTGTCAAAGTCAGGGCTTTAATGCCGTAAGAGGTACGACATATACACCGTCGGGCTAATGTCTTTACGGAAATCATATATCGCATCCGGCCGGATTCCAACTTTGACATTTTCCAACTTGAAAAGTTGTATCATGAATTCAGTCGTTGATAGTGTGCCCGACTATCCTGCAACTGTGCTTTCTCTTTCCGCTTTCCGCGTCTTTGTCGTAGGTTATGCCGACAAGAAGAACCTCTCTTCCTATACTCTTCAGCACTTCCGGATAGTTCTTCTTCTCTATCTGTCCGATTGCACCTTCCGCAGATTCGTTCCACTTGAGTTCAACAACAAGAGGAGGCCAGTCAGAGCCGGGAAGAGGTATGTAGACGATGTCGGCATAGCCCGTACCGGACGGGAGTTCCTCAGTCTGGAGGTAGTGATCACGGTATGTATAGTAGGCAAGCTTGATAACGCTTCTGAGGCTCTGTTCCCTGTTGTAGTGAATGGGAGCAGTCTCCTCGGAATGTATCTTCTCTATCTCCTTCGCCACCTTGTCTTCGTCTTTTCTGAGTGTAGCTTCAAAAAGCTCTTCACTTTCTCTGAGCCTCTTCAGCGTCGCCGTATGTCTGACAGTATGGATGGAACGCTGGAATTCACGCTTGATTTCCTCGTTCGGGATTCTGACCGTACGGCTGAATTCATTGTATGCAAGGTACCCCAGATGTATCATCAGGGTTAAGACATCATCCTTTCCCTTGAACGAAACAAGGTCGTTTGCAAAGCCTGCAGTGTCGACGGGAACGTCGATGCCGCCTATGAGTTCCGCCACAGTCTTCGTCAGGCCGTTGTAGTCCTGTGAGATGTAACCCATGAGTCCCTCTGCGGCACTCGTCTGTGTCCAGTAAGAATCATAATCTCCGTTCTCAACGGCTTTCATTACGGAGTTCGGATTGTAGACAGATCCGACTGTCCCCAGTTCATAACCGTCATACCATCGTTTCATAGACTTGAAATCGGCCTTGTGTGATTCACACAGTCGTATTACCTCATCCTCGGTAAAACCGACAAACGGAGCGAACTTTCCGGGTTTGATCATCGTGTATTCGCAGAAATCAGATATCGCAGACTGGGATCCGTCCTTCTTGATGGGAAGAATTCCTGTCATATAGGCGGCAGCCACAACCTTCGCAGTGGATGTTCCGTTCTTGAACCACTCTCTCAAGAGCTCGAGATAGGCCGTATGAGCGTCAGGATCAGCCTTTCCTTCCCTGATGACAGCATCCCACTCGTCTATGATGAAGATGAACCTTCTTCCTGTCATCTCCGTGGCAGAAACAAGTTTTCCAGATAATGCATCATCCGATGGGAGTGATGGATAAAGAACGTCAAGCTCCTTCGAAAGTGTCTTCACTATAAGGTCGGGAACCTGTTTGAGAGTCAGGCCCTCACGCCGTGCCTGTGAGATGAAGCTCGTTACTTCAAGGTAAATGACATTGTACCTGTTGAGGTGTTTCTCATAGCTTTCGCATCCGGCTATCTTCTTGTCATCAAAAAGTGAATGGGAATCACACGAAGCGTCGTAGTAAGCCACAAGCATTCTTGCCGCCCACGACTTTCCGGATCTGCGTGGTCTGGAATGGCAGATTAGATTTCCACCTTTTCCTATTGTCCGATTCACATTGTCAATGAGAAGTGTCTTGTTAATCGCTGTCGTTTATCTCAGCAAACGCAATGTTTCCCGGATTGACATATATGCCCACAAGACACCCCCTTACAGGTACTACCTGTCACATGATTCATGGATTACTTCTATCTTTATCTGCCTCAGTTCTCCGGCCAGGTGGAGATGATAGTCTTTACAAGAGCCGTGAACTTCGTCCTGACAACTCTTCCCGTCTCCAGAACCTCCTCGTGATTGAGAGGCTGGTTCAGAATTCCGGCAGCCATGTTCGTCATGCAGCTGATTCCCATGGTGCGGATTCCCATCTGCGACGCCGCAATTGCCTCGGGAACCGTGCTCATGCCGCAGGCGTCTGCTCCGGCAGTGCGGGCGAAGCGTATCTCGGCTGGAGTCTCGAAGTTCGGACCGCTCATGAACATGTATACTCCTTCCCTGAGGGTTATTCCGTTCTTCTCCGCAGCATTTCTCGCTACCGTCTGGAGGCCCCTGTCATAAGCCGTTGTCATGTCGAAGAACCTCGAACCGAGTTCGTCATAGTTGGGACCTCTGCAGGGACTCTCGGCGCAGAGCTTGATGTGGTCCGTAATCAGCATCAGGTCGCCCACGTTCCACTCCCTGTTGACGCATCCCGCTGCATTCGTGAGGATGAGAGACTTTATTCCGAGCATGTACATCGTCCTTACGGGGTATACACACTCCTCCATCGAGTAGCCTTCGTAATAATGAAACCTTCCCTGCATGCACATGACAGTGCGGCCCTCGAGCCTACCGATGATGAGCCTGCCTTTGTGTCCGGGTACTGTTGAAACGGGGAAATGTGGAATGTCACGGTAGGGGATTATGACTGCATCCTCAACTTCGTCCCCGAGGTCTCCGAGTCCCGAGCCCAGGACTATGGCAATCTCTATTTTCCTTCCGTCAAGCATGGAAGATATATATTCTGCACTTTCCTTCAGATTCTTCATTACATCTGACATTTCATTCTCCTTATCTGAGGTTTCCGACTGCTCTGAAGAAGAGAGCCCAGAACTTCTCAGTGTCTGCGTGAATGCCGAACTTCGTATTCTGATTCATGTCTTCCTTTCCGCCGGTGGTCTTTCCGTATGTGCTCTCGCCTTTCGTCTCGACGGTTATCGGGCGGTGGGAGAATTCGAATATGGACGGATCTGAGAGGTACGCAATCGTGCACGGATCGTGCATCGCGGGCCATGCTCCCGTGGCCTTCACGAGGGACGGAATATAGTAGCCCATACTGTCGAGGAATATCTTCTTGTACCGTGAGTCCGGCAGGGAACGCACTCTCCCGAGGACATCTTCAGTCAGGAGTACCTGGAGGGTGACATCGAGACCGAACATGGTTATCGGAGCGCCGGACTGCATGACGACAGATGCAGCCTCGGGGTCTGCGAAGACGTTGAACTCGGCACTCGGAGTGGTGTTTCCGGGATGGTCCACGGCCCCGCCCATGAGAACGATTTCCCTCAGTGACGGAGCAAAGCGCTCGTCTGCCCTGATACATGTCGCAAGGTCCGTCCAGGGACCGACGGAGACATATGTGATCTCTCCGGGATGGCTTATTACATGGTTAATAGCCCAGAGTATCCCGTTACCCTTCGACTCCTGTCTCCTCCGCGGAGGGAAGACCGGACCGTCGAAGCCCTTCTGACCGTGTATCGTACCGGCAATGACCTGTTTTCTCACAAGAGGTCCCTTCGCTCCCGCGAATACGGGACACTCCAGACCCAGGGCCTCCGCCATATTGAGAGTATTCTCGAGGGTGTAATCCCTGATCTGGTTTCCGGCACAGGCGATGAGGGCATCAAGCTGTATCTCATCTCTGAGTCCCGCGGCAAGTGCGATGGCGACGGCGTCATCGTGTCCGGTGTCTACATCGAGTATTATTCTTCTCTTTTCCATCGTCTAGAATTCTCCGTGGTATTTCACTATGTCCTCAAGAGGTCTTCTTATACGCTCTCTTGTCTCATCGGGATACCCTAGAGCAAGGCAGCACGATACCTGCTCCTCGCCCCCGTCGAGTCCGAGCTTCTCTATGAGATGGTCGTTGTCGAAGCCTTCGATTGCGCAGCTCTCTATTCCGTATTCGGCAGCAGTCAGCATCATGAAGGAGAGAGGAAGATAGCCCTGGCTCTTCGCCCACATGTCGAGCTTCCCTTCTCTCTTCATCATTTCGTAATAGCCTCTGAAGTCGTCAACGTATTCTTCAATCGTCCCGGGGAATCTCTCACCGCGCTCCCGGACGAAAGCTCCGTCGGGGTCGTAATAAGAAGCCTTCTTCACTGTAATTACAAGCGTGACGGGAGCAGTCTTCATGCTCTCCTGGAAGCAGCAGGCGTCGATTATGTCCCCCGAACGGCAGACGTGGATGTCGAACATCTCCATGCCGAACGAGGTCGGAGCAAGCCTTCCGCTTTCGAGGATTGCCGTGAGTGTGTCCCTGTCTATGGGCTTATCCAGGTAGTGCTTGCATGCAAAGCGTTTCTCTGCCGCTTCAAGAACAGTGCTTTTCTTCATCAGAATAAATCCTGTATGCAGTCTCGAGTGCAACCTCGATCATCCTTCTGTTTCCTTCCATTCTCTCTTCACTGCGGAAGCTCTTTCCCGTAACGACGTTATCTGTCATCGTGAGAATGGAGAGCGCTCTCTTATGAGTGTACATTGCATTGCAGTAGAGCGACATCGTCTCCATGTCCTGCGCCAGCGCCCCCATCCGGGCGAACGACTTCCACTCGTTCTCTCCGAGTGCATTGTATGTGGAGAAGTAGTCGGAGGAGAAGATCATACCCGCGTGGAACGGAAAACCCTTCTCACGTACACTCTCGAGCGCCTTCTCGAGCAGGGGAAAACTCACGCACGGAGCAAGAGTACCGTTGAGGTTGTACTGCCTTGTCCACGCACCGTCTGTCGAACACGTGAGGGCGAGAACGAGGTCCCCCACCTCCATGTTCTCCTGGAGCCCCGCACTCGTTCCGATTCGGATGATGTTGTCCACATCATAGTGCGTGAAGAGCTCGTAGGAATAAATTCCCGCACTGGGGCCTCCCATGCCCGAACTCA
The DNA here is from genome assembly GCA_963643635.1 of Sphaerochaetaceae bacterium. Lineage (GTDB taxonomy): Bacteria > Spirochaetota > Spirochaetia > Sphaerochaetales > Sphaerochaetaceae > Ornithospirochaeta. The sequence goes on from CAVILL010000033.1 coordinate 14,154, forward strand.
TGACGCTTACCGGCATTCCCTTATAGAAGCCGGAGTACCCCAGGACGTTCCTCACGTCCGTCACCAGACGCGGCTTCTCGAAGTAGTTCTCCGCACAGAACTTCGCACGCAGGGGGTCGCCCGGCATGAGCACCGTTTTTGCAAAATCCCCTTTTTCTCCTCTGTTATGTGGTGTCATTGTTTTTCCTTTATCACGAACTTCCCTTCTCGTAGGGAATACCGACAGCCTTAGGAGCATAGTCACGTCCCGAGAAGATGACGAGGGCGATCAGTGTCACGAGGTACGGTATGATGTTGAAGACCTGGCTCGGAATCACCTTCAGCGCCGGCACCATTGCCGAAATCGTACTGAGTGCGAGGGAAGCGCCGAATAAGACGCTCGCCCCCGTAACTCCGAGAGGTGTCCAGCGTCCGAATGCGACTGCCGCAAGTGCGATGAAGCCTCTGCCGTTCGTAAATGTCGATGTGTACTGTATCGTCTGAGTAAGAACTGCGCATCCTCCCGCGAGTCCTCCGAGGAACCCCGAGGAAAGGACGCCGATATATCTGATGCGTCTCACGTTGATTCCCACGCTGTCAGCTGCCGCGGGATGCTCACCGCATGCCCTGAGGTGCATTCCGAAGGGAGTCTTGTAGAGTATGAACCATGCGGCAACCATTACCACAATCGATATGTACAGTGTCGGGTAGAAGCCGACGGCATCCTTGATCATGCCGATCTTGAAGGCTTCGGAGCGGTCGGTGCCGTAGATACGCTGGCAGACGAAGACCGTGACGCCGGTTGCAAGGAGGTTGATTCCCGTACCGCTTATGGTCTGGTCGGACTTGAGGTCTATGGATGCGACTGCATGCAGTACCGAGATGAGCATAGAAGCGACCGATGCCGCAAGAAGAGCAAGCGTTACCGTTGCGCCGTTCGCCATTCCGGCCTTCTCGAGGAGCTGATGGACAATAGCAGCCGTACATGCGCCGATACTCATGAGTCCGTCCAGTCCCACGTTCGTGACTCCGCTGCGCTCGCAGATCATTCCGCCCGTGGCGATGATGAGGATCGGAGATACAAGCATCATTATTGTCGAAAGTGTATTGATCATTTTGCGTTCTCCTTTCTCACCTTTATCTTGCTGCGCTTATCCCTGATAATCGAGAGTCCGCTGCGGAAGGAGATGAATATGACGATGAGGCCCTGTATGATAGATACGACCTCCTTCGGGATTCCCGATCCCTGCATGAGGGAGTAGGCCTGCTTCAGGACTCCGAAGAGATAGCCCGCAAGAAGACACCCCAGTGCCCTGCTGTTACCGACGAGCGCCACCGCTATTCCCATGAAGCCGTAGTTATCCTGGCTCTGGAGGATCTTGGAGTACCTGATTGCCCCGAGGAGCACACATGCTCCCGCGAGCCCCGCGAAGGCACCCGAGATTGCCATTGCAAGAGTCGTGTTTCTCGTATCGTTTATACCCGAACATCTTGCAGCGTCCCTGTTGAAGCCCGTTGCCCTGAGGCCGTAGCCGAATGCAGTCTTCTCCATGATGAACCAGTAGAGTACGACCATGAGAAGCATGAAGAATATCCCGATATTGAGATTCGAGCCGGAAATGAGTCCGTTCTGGAGAAGCGCGGTCTCCTGAAGGTCGGCGGTTCTGTTGGTCTTGTTGACCGTACCCTCCGGAAGAAGGTAGAGGCAGACAAGAGGATAGAGGTAGAGAGCGACGTAGTTGAGCATGATTGTCGCAACGACTTCGCTGACTTTGTACTTCGCCTTCAGAAGTCCCACGACTCCGCCCCAGAGTGCACCGGCAATAAGCGATGCGGCAAGGCAGAGAAGCCACTGTCCCGGGAATGACGGCAGACATACGCCGACGATGTGTGCGGCAAGCATACCCACCGCGTACTGTCCCTCGGCTCCGATATTGAAGAGACCGACTCTGTTTGCAAAAGCCATCGAAAGTCCGCAGAGGACGTAGGGAATCGTGAACGTCAGCGTCTCGCCTATATTTCTGAAGTTCCATCCGCCGCCCTTCTTCGCCTTTCCGACTATCGACTGGAATACGGCTTCGAAGAGTCCCTTCGGATTCTTTCCTATGCACAGAAGCAGAATGACTCCGGCAATGAAGCCCAGTATTACGACAGCCACGGACGAAGCGCCGCGGGAATCGAGAAACCAGTCTATGAAACCGGTTCTTTCCTTCTTTTTCTCAGCCATTGACAGCCTCCTTTGCCTTTACACCGGCCATCATGAGTCCGATTTCCGCACTCGTCTTCTCGCCCTCCCTGAAGATGCCGACTATCTGGCCCTTGCTTATTGCCGCGATTCTGTCACAGAGGTTCATGATCTCGTCGAGCTCGAAGGAAACGAGGAGTACCGCCCTGCCCTTGTCGCGTTCGGCTACGATTCTCTTTCTTATGTATTCAATCGCACCGACATCGAGGCCGCGCGTGGGCTGTGCAACGAGAAGAAGATCCGGAGAGAGCGAAATCTCGCGTGCAACGATTACCTTCTGCTGGTTGCCGCCCGAAAGGGAGCCGCAGGGAGTGCTGCTTCCCTGACCCGAGCGTATGTCGAACTCCTCGATGAGCTCGTCAGAATTCTCGGTAATCTTCCTGTAATCGAGAACATTGAACTTCTTCGTGTACTTCGGTTTGTAGTAGTCCTTTAAAACCGTGTTCTCGGCAACCGTGAAGTCACCCACGAGGCCGTGCTTGTGTCTGTCCTCGGGGATGTGTCCCATGCCCTTCTCGATTCTCTCTCTTATCGAAAGATCCGTTATGTCTTCACCGTTAAGGAGAATCTTTCCGCTTTCAGCCTTACTCAATCCCGAGAGTGCGTACAGCAGTTCCGTCTGACCGTTTCCGTCGACTCCCGCTATACCGACGATTTCTCCTCTTCTTACCTGAAGGGAAAGATCCTTCACCTTCTCGACTCCTATCGAGTCCTTCACAGTCAGGTTCTGTATGTCGAGTACCACGTCTCCCGGATGGCACGGAGCCTTGTCGATGTCGAACTTCACTGCGTGTCCGACCATCATCGTCGCAAGCTCCTGCTCGCTCGTTTCACTCGTGATGTCGATTGTACCGATGTATCTGCCGCGCCTGAGAACCGTACAGCGGTCGGCGACGGCCTTTATCTCCCTGAGTTTATGTGTAATGAGCACAATGGTCTTACCCTCCTTCTTCAGAAGACGGATTATGTCCATGAGCTCGTCTATTTCCTGTGGTGTGAGGACGGCTGTAGGTTCATCGAGGATGATGATGGAGCTGTCCGAATAGAGAGTCTTCAGGATTTCGACTCTCTGCTGCTGACCGACTGTGATGTCGTCGATTCTGGCCCTGGGGTCTACTGCAAGGCCGTAGCGCTCAGAGAGCTCTGCAACCTTCTTTTCTGCACTCTTGAGAGAGAGAATTCCCCTTACCGTCGGTTCCTTGCCGAGAACGATGTTCTCCGTGACCGTGTAGTTGTGTACAAGCTTGAAGTGCTGATGCACCATTCCGATTCCGAGCCTCGTTGCGACGTTGGGGTCCGTAATCTTCACTTCCCTGCCGTGAATGAGGATTCTTCCCGCGTCAGCGGGGTAGGCACCGAAGAGTACGGACATGAGGGTGCTTTTACCCGCCCCGTTCTCTCCGAGTATTGCGTGTACTTCGTTTTCCCTGACCTCGAGATTGACGTTGTCGTTGGCGATTATTCCCGGGAAGGTCTTGGTGATGCCGAGCATCTGAATTGCATATTCGCTCAATTGAGTCACCTTTATGTGTGGAATTATTCCAAAGGCACGCCCCTAAAGAGCGTGCCGTGAATGGATGATTCAGACTTTATCAGTCGTCGATTGCCGCAAGTCCTGCGGGAGCGAGACCTGCTGCCTTGCTTGCTGCATATGTCTTGTTGACGACGATCTTACCCGAGAGGATGTCTGCCTTTGCTGCGTCTGCTGCTGCGACTGCAGAAGCCTTGAGCTCAGCGTTTGCCGTTGAATAGCCGACACCTTCGTTGGCCATGTTCTGTGTTACGACGCCGCCCTGCCATGTTCCGTCTGCAACCTTGTTAAGAGCATCGAGAGTGGAGTTCTCGACCATCTTGAGCATGGATGTGAGAACAGCCGACTTGCCTTCTGCGTAGAGACCGTCTTCATACTGGTCGCTGTCGACACCGATAGCCCAGACGTTCTTTCCCGCGAGTCTCTCTTCCTTTGCCTGGTTGATGACACCGAGTCCCGAGCCGCCTGCTGCTGCGAAGATGCAGTAGACACCGCTGTCATACATGCTCTTTGCTGCTGTCTTTGCTGCTGCGGGGTCACCCCAGCTGTTTACGTAGTAGTCAACGATTTCAGCGTTCGGGAATACGCTCTTGATTCCTTCGATGTAGCCGATTTCGAACTTCGTGATTGTAGCACCTGCAACGCCGCCGACGAAACCGAACTTCGGAGCTGTGATTCCGTCTTCCTTAGCCTGTGTTGCAGCTGCAACGCCTACGAGGTATGAGCCCTGCTCTTCCTCATAGATGTACTGGATGAGGTTGTCAGTCTGGTTGAGGTAGTCGACGTCGACGATGATGAACTTCTGGTCGGGATAGAGAGCAGCAGCTTCCTGTGTAGCTTCAGCCCATGTGAATCCCGTCGTGATGATGAGGTCCCAGTCCTGCTCTGCAGCATTCTTGAGGTTCGGGAGGTAGTCGTCATCGCTCTGAGCCGTGACGTTCTCGTACAGTGTTCCTCTTCCGTCTCCGTTGTCGCCGTAGAATGCGAGCATTCCTCTCCATGCTGCTGCGTTGAACGACTTGTCGTCGATACCCGTTGCATCGGTGAGAAGGATTGCCTTGATCTGACCGGAGGATGTGGATGAAGTTTCAGCTGCTCCCTGAGCAAAGATCATGAGAGCGCAGAGTGCCATCATTATGACAGCCAGTGTCTTTTTCATATTGATAATCTCCTTTCCGCGTTATTCAGATAACGCTCTTCTTCTATTGTATGTTACCTTTCCGCTCTTTACAAAGAAAATCGGTGAAATGAAAGTAAAATCTCCTCCCGGAAGGCCGGAAGGAGACTGAAAGTGCAGATTACTCCAATCAGATGACTGTGATTCTGCCCTGGGGAGCTGCGTACTCTTCGCCGATGACTCCGCCCAGTCCGTCTCTGATGTAGGTGATGAGGACCTGGTTGTCGATCATCGTCTTGTCGAGAAGGAATACGTTGTCAGCGAACATCGTGTAGCCGTCGCCCATATCCTGAAGCTTGTAGTTGTGGCATGCGAGTGTGTATGTCTTCTCCGGGTCGATTGCTACCCATTCGCCGTTCTCTTCAACACAGACATCCTTGACTCTTCTTTCCCCTGCGACCTCGGTGAAGAAGCCGTTTGCATCCTTGACGACGGATGACGGGATGGATGTGTCGATTGTGTACCTGAGTCCCGATACCTGGAGGAAGCCGCCGCTCTCTCCGACAGCCTTGCCGTCAGCAGCCTTTTCGTACTGTGTGTTCATGCATCCGAGTTCGAGAGCGTCGAGAATCTCCTGGCCCGTTGCCTCGCACATGCAGAGCATGTTGCCGTACGGATGGACGGAGATGATGTTGGCTGTAGAAATCTCACCCTTGTGGATTGCCGCTCTTATACCGCCGCCGTTGACGAATGCGATATCTGCACCGGAGACGAATCTGTAGGCATCTGCACAGAGGTCACCGATAGCAGTTTCCTGGTTTCTGACCATTCTGATTCCGTTTTCGTCTGCAATCGGAAGCTCGACTTCGCTCACTGCAACAGTTGCGTTGAGAGCTTCTTCGTACTCTGCCTTGATGGAGTCGATGTAAGCTGTGAACTCGGCATCCTTCTCCACATCGCTTACGAGTTCGGTCGTGATGGATCCGTCAGCCTTGATGACCATCTTTCCGATGTTTGCAAGTTTTGTTCCCGTCTGTGTGAGAATGACGTCGTTTCCGCTCTTGTCCCTGACAAGTTCACATTCGACGACAGAGTGGGAATGAGCATCGATGACTGCATCGGCACCCGTGATGTTCGCAATGAGGTCATAGCTTCTGTTGGGCTCGCTGTCCTCTTCGATTCCGAGATGAGTGATGAGAATGACAACGTCCGCACCCTTTTCTCTGACTTCATCGATACAGCTCTGGACTGTAGCGTAGAGCTCTTCGCCTGCGTCGAAGGTATAGACGAACTCATCGCCTTCCATGAAGTACTTGGGAGTGGACTTCGTGAGAGTCTCGGGAGTTGAGACACCGATGAATGCGACATCGAGATAACCGTAGCGGTTGATTACGTACGGAACGGAATCGGCGAGAAGGTTCTCACCCTTTCCCGTATAGTGGATGGTTGCGTTGAGGTACTGTGCATCCGACTGTGCAACAAGCTCGGAGAGTCTGTCCATTCCGTAGTCGAATTCATGGTTGCCGAATACGCAGTAGTCGTAGTCGAGTTCGTTCATGATGTCGACGAGGTAGGAGCCTCTGGAGACTGTTCCGATGACATCGCCCTGGACTGCATCGCCGGCGTCGATGAGGACGACTGTATTACCTTCGTCTTCCATCGCTTCCCTGTATGCCTCAAGGCCTGCATAACCGACGTTTTCGTCGATTCCGCAGTGAACATCGTTTGTATAAAGAACTACAACATCCTTCTGAGCACCGAGTGCCTCTGCTGCGCCCTCTGCGAATACAGCAGTGACGCTGAATACGAGGACGAGTGCGACAAGTGCAAATCTCTTGAATCTGTTCATAAATCCTCCGTTGTCCGTTAACGGACTAACAGAATCATTATAGTAGCAGCTTCCCCCTTTACGCAAAGAGAAAATGAAATGAATCAGCCTGA
>CAVILL010000034.1:0-20853 GCA_963643635.1 Sphaerochaetaceae bacterium
AGACGCGCCGCCAGCGTTCGTTCTGAGCCAGGATCGAACTCTCCGTTATGGATTTCCTGTACCGAAGTACAGGTTAAGCTCAATTCAATTCTGTCTCGCTTGAACGCGGCTTCAATTTCTTTCTACCTTCGTTCGTATTTCGAATTGACAGGAGCTCTCTGCTCCTATTTTTTCTCTCTCTTTCCCTTCGCTGGTTATGTCTAAAAAATCATCGCTTCCAGCTGGCTTTTTCCAACCCGCTCTCACGCGACTCGAATACATTACACTTTTCCCTTTCAAAGAACAAGAGGGTTTTTAAACTTTTTTGCTTTTTTTCGGAAAAATTACTGCGTTTTCCCGTAATTTCATACAAGGTAATAAATAGAAGAAATCAGTGCAGTCTGAAGTCCCTCATGATTGCTCTCAATACGGATTTTCCCCTTCCCTCGTTGTACTCTCTCTTCGATATTATCGACACAATTCCGGCTATGACGTAGGTTAGGAAGATTATGAGGAGGAATATGGAAAAAGATGATGCAGTCTCTGTGACTTCTCTCCTTTTCCATTCATCAATCAATTACATCTGTTACAGACAGCAGAAATCTCAGAAAGAAAAAGTAGGAATAATAATAATATTGTTACAGGGAACAATATAAAAAGAATCATGTCGGGAAAATATAAGAACAAGGTCGGCGGAATCATTGAATTTGCAGCCGCTAATACCTATCATCCATCACATGAAGAACAACATGACCCAGGGCAGCCCGTTCGCGCTTCTGGCAGGATTCACACTTCCGACCTTCATCGGCAACATATTCCAGCAGTTCTATCTCATGGCCGACACTCTCATTGTCTCGAGACTCCTCGGCGTCAATGCCCTCGCCGCCGTAGGTGCCGTTTCGGGATACTCATTCATGGTCACCGGAATGGCCCAGGGGCTGACGATGGGCTTTACGGCAATTATCGCACAGCGCTTCGGTGCGGGAGACGAAAGAGGAATGAAGAAGGCCTACACAAACGCAACGATTCTATCCATCGTGATTTCCTCTGTTTTATCCCTGGTATTCGCTCTGTTCTCCATGCCGCTTCTGCGTCTCATCAACACTCCCGGAAACATCATAGAGATGGCAGACGACTACATCATGGTCATCTACATCTTCCTCATAACCTCCGTCATGTACAACTTCTATGCGGGAGTACTCAGGAGCATGGGTGACAGCCGCTCACCACTGGTATTCATGATAATCTCCGCCGTTCTCAACATCGCACTCGATATCATATCGATCATCTTCTTCGGCTGGGGGGTCAGAGGTGCTGCGATAGCGACGGTCTTCTCACAGGGAGTCGCTGCTCTCCTTTCCTTTATATATATAAGGAGGAAGTACCCTGAATTCAGATGCACTGGAGAAGAATGGAAATTCGACAGAAGACTCGCCAGAACTCTCCTTTCAGTCGGAATGCCGGGAGCCGTGCAGTACTCCGTTACGGCAATAAGCGTCATCATAGTCCAGATAGCAACAAACGGCTTCGGTTCGGACAGCGTTGCTGCTTACTCGTGCGCGAGCAAGATAGAAACCATCGCAACCCAGTTCTACCCCGCACTGGGGCTCGCAGTCTCCTCGTATGCGTCACAGAATCTGGGGGCGGGAAAGACCGACAGAATCAGAAGAGGCTTCCGCATTGCGGTATACATCGACATCGTCTACTCCGTCATAGGCTTTGCCACCTGCCGTCTCCTTGCTCAGCCGTTTACGTATCTCTTTGTAGAGAACACACCGGAAAACGCAGCAATAATAAGTGAAAGCGTCATGTACGTGAAGAACATCGGATGGTTCTTCATACCGCTGGGATCCATCTTCATCTTCCGTACCGGCTGCCAGGGGCTCGGAAGCGGAAAGATTCCGCTCCTCAGTGCAACACTGGAGCTCATTGCCCGCCTTTCGACGGCATTCAGCCTCACAAGACTATTCGGATTCTACGGAATATGCCTCAGTAACGCATGCTCCTGGATAACCGCTGGCTGCATCCTTCCCTTCGTTTATCTCCACTTCATGAAGAAAATCGAACTCAGGCTCGGGAAAAGTGAGCGATTAAGCTACAATAAGGCAAAATGAATGTTGACAGATGACATTGATTTCTGTTAATTTTCTTCTGTTGCGAAAGAGGGCCGCTAGCTCAGCAGGTAGAGCAACGCCCTTTTAAGGCGTGGGTCATTGGTTCAAATCCAATGCGGCTCACTCTCTTGTCTCCTTCGTCTAATGGTTAGGACAACGGGTTTTCATCCCGTCAATGTGGGTTCGACTCCCGCAGGAGATGTAGAGAGACCATGTGGTCTCTTTTTTTATCGCTCTTACTCCCCTTTTCTCATTTTCCTGCTGATTTCCCGTATTCTCTATTGACACTTCACTCTTCCTATATGAATATATGAGCAGTTATTCATATATTCACATATCGGAGGATGATATGACATACTCATACAAAGTAAAGAACATCACAACTGAGACAGTCGGAAGGCTGAAGAACGTCCGGGGAGTCGAATCGGTATCGCTTTCCGGCGATACCTTGAGTGTTGACGGCAGTCCCGACACTGCCGAAGTCGAAGCCATCATAGACACAGACGATAAATACATGAAATACGTAATTCCCGCTGAAATCGACTGCGCCGAATGTGCAGGGAAGGTTGAAGAAGGACTGCGGAAGGACAGTGCATATGCATACGTATCCTTTTCCTTTACGAAGGGACAGCTCACGGTCATAACGAAGAAGACGCTTTCTCAAATCAAGCAGGATGCGGAGAAAATCGAGGACGAAATCATTTTCAGGGATGAAGAAAAAAGGAAGAAGTATGTATTCTCAGTCTCAATCGACTGCGCCGAATGTGCGAAGAAGGTCGAGAATGCGCTCAATGACAATGCTGAAATCGAAAAGGCCGAGTTCAACTACCCCAAAGGACGACTTACCGTCGAGACAACACTGAGCGAAGACGAAATCAGAGCTCTCTGCCGTGCTGTCGAAGACGAGATCGAGTTCACGGACGAGAAGAAGAAAAAATATGTATTCTCTGTATCCATCGACTGTGCAGAATGTGCTAAGAAGGTCGAGAATGCACTCAACGACAATGAAAACGTCGAAAAGGCCGAGTTCAACTACCCGAAGGGAAAGCTTACAGTCATCACAACTCTCAGCGAAGATGAAATCAGAAAAATCTGCAGAGAGGTGGAAGATGAAATCGAATTCACCGGCGAGATGAAGAATTATGTCTTCTCAGTCACAATCGACTGCGCAGAGTGTGCGAGGAAGGTCGAGGAGGAGCTTAAGAAGAATGAAAAAGTGAAGAAGGCTTCATTCGACTATCCGAAGGGAAAACTCCATGTCACGACAACACTCAGCGAAGAGGAAGTGAGGAAAATCTGTCTCTCGGTCGAGGACGAGATGGTCTTCCATACGGCAGCGCGGGCGAAGAAGAAGGACTATGCACCGTACCGCATTGCGGCGGCAGTCGTATTCTATTTCACCGCGAAGTTCTCCGGCTATGAGTTCATTGCGATAATCTCATATCTCATCGCGGGATACGATGTACTCTGGAAGGCCGTGAAGAACATCATGAAGGGAAAGGTTTTCGACGAGAACTTCCTGATGGGAATAGCGACGATTGCAGCCCTGGCGATTTCATCCTACGACGAAGCCGCGGCAGTCATGATCTTCTATCAGCTCGGTGAATACTTCCAGCGCCTGGCAGTTGGATCCTCGAGGGACAGCATAGGCAGACTCATGGACCTCTCCTCCGATTCCGTCACTGTGAAGAAGAACGGTGAATGGTCAGATGTGAAGCCGGAAGAAGTGAAGGTCGGGGACCTCATTCTTCTCAGGAGCGGCGAGAAGCTCGCACTTGATGCTGTCGTCGTCGAAGGCACATCCTTTGTAGATACACGTGCCCTCACCGGGGAAAGCGTTCCCGTCAAGGCTGAAAGGGGCTCACACGTACTCTCGGGCTCCGTCAACGGCGAGAACACGCTTACGCTGAGAGCCGAAAAGGAATACTCGGAGTCGACTGCATCGAAGATCATGAAGCTCGTCGAGGACAGCGAGGGAAAGAAGGCTGAAAGCGAGAAGTTCATAACCAGGTTCTCACGCTATTACACTCCCTCGGTATGTGCAGCAGCACTCCTTGTGGCTCTGCTTCCTCCCCTTTTCGGAATCACAGGATGGAAAGACAGCGTCTACAGGGCGGCAATGCTCCTCGTCATATCGTGTCCGTGTGCGCTCGTTCTGTCGGTACCTCTTACCTACTTTGCTTCCATGGGAAGCTTTGCAAGGCACGGAATTCTCGTCAAGGGTGACGATGCGATACAGAACCTTGCGAAGACGACCACAGTCGCTCTCGACAAGACGGGAACTCTCACCGAAGGCGTCTTCTCCGTCCAGAGCATACAGCACCTCTCGTGTGACAGGGAGCACCTTCTCGACTGCGTCTATGCTCTCGAAAGAGAATCGACACACCCCATTGCTACGGCTGTGATGGAATATGCAGGGGAAAGGAATACTGAAGCTGATAATGTCCACACGATAAACGGAGTCGGAATCGAGGGAGACTACAGGGGGCACCACATAAAGGCAGGCTCCTCGAGAATCATGGAAAATGCCCCCGAAGTGAAGGAGGACGGAACACTCGTATATGTCCTTGAAGACGACACTCTCCTGGGAGTCCTCGTCATTTCCGATAAGATACGCTCCTCTTCCTACTCAACTGTCCGGGACCTCAGAGAATGCGGAGTAAGCACGATCTGCATGCTCTCGGGAGACAGAAAGGAAAGAGCCGAGACGACGGCACAGAAACTCGGACTCGACAGAGCATACGGTGAGCTGCTTCCCGGACAGAAACTCGAAAAGCTTGAAGAACTCGGGAAGGAAGGAACACTTCTCTATGTCGGAGACGGCATAAACGACGCCCCAGCTCTCAAGGCAGCCGACACCGGCGTCGCGATGGGCGGAGTCGGATCGGACACCGCAATTGAAGCTGCCGACTGCGTCATCATGAACGACGACCTCTCCCGCCTCCCCGTTGCCATCACGATAGCAAAGAAGACGGAGAGAATAACGAAGGAGAACATCTGGATCAGTCTTCTGATAAAAGCTCTCGTATTCGTTCTCGCGATTTTCGGCCGGGCCGACATGTGGCTTGCGGTAATCGCTGACACGGGAGTGTGCCTGGTTGCAGTCGCAAACGCAATGCGGGCGATGCACTTCAAGGAAGCCAGGAGCAACTGAAACGACAATCCCCCGGGAAGCCGGGGGATTATCATGAACACGTACATCCGAAGGAATCAGTACTCTCCGGTATTGTTGTCCGTGAGAACAACGGTAATGAACTTTCCTGCATCGGGAACAGTATATAATCCCTTGTCGGACATGCCGTTACCCTTGGTATAACAGAGGACACCGGAAGCATTTCTGAAGTAGACGTGGTCCCTGCTGCCGTCAGAGACGGTTGAAGTGATGGCCTTTGTCTCGTTTCTCGGAATGCTGTTGTCGTCAGCGATGCTGAGACTCTGGTTATACATTACGTAGTCGTAGTTGGGATCTGCATATGCGACATCGGTGACGGTATAGCTCAGATAATTCTTGACGTAGATGACGCCTGCATTCGCGTTAATCGGGAATTCCCTCTCGGTGTCTGCAAGGTCGACCTTCGTCGAGTAATTGTAGAAGTACGGACCGGTGACGGTAACCGTGACATTCCTCTCTGTGCTCGTGATGTCTACAGTCTGATCTCCGTCGGATTCGATGTCGTATGTGACGTTGCTGCCGTCAAGGACGGTAAGCCTGATCCATGACTTCGAATAGTTGTGGAATCTGACAGTCCTCTGATAAACCGTCGGCTCCTCGACTACCGAAAGGCTCGGAGTGAACGCATCGACTACCGAGATACATGAGCTCATCAGAACGAGAACAAGAAGCGAAAGTGCAATCAACAAAGTTTTCTTCATCTTTTCCTCCAAAAAAATCCATGATATTCAATATTCATGTGCATTTGTTTTCGTAAATTTCTGCTCATTCACCGGAACCATCGGGAGAATAAACATTAACTATTCCCTCAATGATTTCAACATCCAGCAGTTCACCTTTACCGGGACGGGAATAGCTATTAGTAAGATAAGTCTTTCCATCTGCCTTCTTAAAGTAAATTCCCGCCTTAGTCGCCCCACTCTGTGCCACTGTTATATATTTCGTTTCACCGATTCCTATATCCTTGTTTCCGGAAGGAGTGAAATCTCCATTGTACTTCACGAACTTTTCACTTCTTGGATCACCGAATGAAACATTGAAAATTTCATAATCCAGAAGGTTTGAAACTTTCACAAGTCCGGCATCGGGACTAACAGCGCAGACAGAACTACAGTTCAAGAGATCCATATTCCACGATACATCATAGAAATACGGCCCTGTGACGACAACTTCAACATTCTGTATCTTAGAAGTAATAGTGAGAGTTTTTGTCTCCCCCGCCTTGAATGTTTCCTCCATTTTCATGTCGGTGTTGGAAAACGTCATTTTCATCCAGGCATCTGACTCATTGGTGAAATCTATCCTTTGACTGTAACTCGGAGTCTCGATAACTGCTATGCAGGAACACAGCAGAGACAGAATCATCAGTGAGCATACGAGTAAAAATGTCTTCTTCATAATCAACCTCGTATTAAGCTTAATCGATTTACTAATGCTTTACTACTTAAATTTTCAGAAACTTTTACCTGAAATTATCAGATAAATCCTTTTGCTGTTCAGTCAGGAATCGTACCGAGAGAGATACTTCTCCATTATCTCCTCGTGAAGGGCAGTGTCTCCGATAGCCGAGTATCTTTCGACAGAGCCGTATCTTCTCTCGGGAATATGTCCCTTCTCTACGATATCCTCCTCGGCTCTTGCACGTATTAAGAAAGGTGATAGAGACAGCCTGAAATACTTTTCTCCGCCGACAGTACTGACTATTGAACTCTCCTTCATGCCGTAAAGAAGATCAAGATTCCTCTTACTCGTCACCTCACTGTCATATAGAACTGAGCTGCTCTGGTAGACTGATACAGCATTGAAGTTATCGATATCGTCCCGGTCAAGAAGAGCGATACCACTGTTCTTCCTCACCTTGTATACAAAGTCATCGTAGAAGCATAGGGCGTATGACGGACTTATCGGAACGGCTGTTATGAGGCCGTAGCCATCGAAAACCTCAGCATATTCAGTTTCCCTTCCGGACTGGAAAGGATTGAAGAAGAGAACGGGAAAGTCTCCGATTACGAATCCTTTTCCCTGCGGAGCCTTCAGAAGGCAGAACCCCATGTCACATATGTACTCAGCATCATGAGAATAATTCTCGAATGCAGTCTTCGCGACAGATGCAGTTACCCCGCCCTTATCATGAGAATCTCTGATAACAAAATCATCAATTGAGCAGACAGGGCCGTCACCGGGGCTTTCATCCTCCGAAAAATCAATGAGGGATTCGCCGTGCAGAACCTCCTGAGTGAAGACATAACAGTAGAATGCCCATGCCGCACTCATTGAAGCCCTGTCATATGTAAGCTTTCCGTTCATTGCATCGTAAAGAAAGGAAACATTCTGGCCGTTGATGATGTCTGTCAGATCAAGCTTTTCCCCGTTCAGATCATCTGGAACGGGAAATGTAAACTGCCTTCTTCTCGCCTTCTCGTTTTTGTAGTAGAAGCTGGCTCTGCCTTTCGTATGCTTCCAGTTGTTGATCAGCGGTCCTGGAACAGCGAAGAGATATATATTCTTCATACTCGTTAAGTTCACTCCTCCTTTCAAAGCACTGGCACATTCTCCTGGATTCAAGCTTTCTGATTCCGGAATACGTCACGAGTCATAGCGCGAGAGATACTTTTCAAGAATCGAAGCGTTGAGCTTCTTTTCGTCAAAAAACGAATACATCTGGTTATATGAACTTCTGTACAAGGGAACAGCCCTGCCGCCCGTAACATTCTCTTCTGCATCCGCTCTGACGGAAAGGACAGAGAGAACGAGATCTACATGAGTCTCTTCCTCTCCGCTTTTGCCGGTAACTGTCCTGTAAAGATACTCATCAGCTACATTAGAGATGAGATCAAGACTTCGGACAGTCGTTCTATCGCTTCTGTATACTGCTCCAGTACTTATCGAAAGCAGCTGAGAATGAAGTTCATTCATGTCATCACAGTCGAGAACGGCAACTCCGTTCGTCTTCCTCACTCTGTAGACATCGCCGTCATAGAAACAGAGCGCATAATCCGGGCTTATGACCAGAACCAGGACAACACCGCAGGCGGTATGATCTTCGGTATTTCCCGTTTCCCTGTTTTTCTGAAAGGGATTGAAGATTATGAAGGGAACATCACTGAGGATAAAGCTGCTGTTCTCAGGAGCCTTGAGAAGGCAGTAGTCAAGCCCTCCGGGATACTCCGCATCATGCATGTATTCAGAAGCAATCTCCCTCAATGAGGAAGTACTGAGTTCTCCCCTCTCCGCATAAAGATGACTTATGAGCTGATTTATAGAGCATACCTCATCGGGCTCCTCGAAATCCTCCGTATAGCAGACAGAATCCTTTATGCAGCTCCATGTCGTTACATAAAGGGAGAATTTCCACGCCGAGAGGAGGCTTTCACGGTTATATTCAATCCGCCCCTCAAGGATACTCTCGAGAAACGTGCGGAAATTACCATCTTCAATTGAGTCGTAGACAATCTCCTCTCCGGGAATATCATCGGAAGCGGAAAACATGAACTGCTTTTCGCTGGCATCCTCTGACATGTAGTAGAAGCTAAGCTTTCCTCTTTCGTCCCTCCAGTTCTCAATGTTCAGAGGCGGCAGACAATAGAATTTTCTCATTTCATCATCCATTGTTTTCCGTCCTTTCGAGGCAGAGGGATGTGACATACTTCTTCCTTTCCTTCAGCCTTTCGGTAAGTATGTCGATATCTTCCACGTCCTTGCTTTCTTCCATCATCCTGATGTCGTACTGTTCCATCTTCCTTATGAACGGCCTGGCATATTCCGTGAAATCCTCCCCCGCCTCGATGCGGTAGTAGACATCACGCTTGAAATCGAGGAATGAAAGAGAAAGGCGCGAGAGAATCTCCGGCGGAAAGTCGGGATCAATGTCCTCTTTCGGAACCTTTATGAGGTATTGGGGAATCTGCATGTATGCGTTCGCCTTCATGAATGCTGCAAGTTCATCCGTTCCGAAGAGAATGAGATGCGACTGGGCGAACTCGGCCATGTTGACTCTGAAGAGGTCATCCTCCCCCAGGGAAATCACATCATCCCCGGGGACGGAATATATATCTCCGTCATATAAAAAGAGCGCATACTTCTGGGAAAGCGGAAGGATGACGCATGTTCCGTTTGCGGTGAAATCGGCGGCTGTCGAAGGGTCGTCCTCGCTCACAAGGGGATTGAAGAGAACCACGGGGTTGTCACCGAGAACGAAGGCATTGCCCTCGGGAGCCTCAATGAGGCGTCCGCAGAGATCGGCCGTCTGGTAGAAGAAGAGAGACGAATAACTCAGCATCTTCTTCAGCTCCGACGTTACAAGAGGAACCGTGTCATATTCGAGAGGATTGCGCCTGCCGCTTCTCTCCTTCTCGTAGAGCCTGTCTATTCCGCAGAGCCAGTATTCCCTGCGTATGTTCGTATAGGACGAAAGCACCTTTATGAGGTAAGAGGTATGGTAGAAGTCGAGATCCAGCAGCGATGCATCACCGCTCTGGAGTCGTGTGAAGATATCACAGAAGGCCGGATTGTAGAAGGACGAGAGTTCGAGAAAGGAAATATCGGATGTGTTGACGAGCACCCTCTCGCGGAAAATCTGCTCTGTGGAGTGAGTCTCGAAGCGCCATTTCGAACGGTTGTATATCCGAAAAGTCCTGTTCCTCTGCATCCACATTCTCGAGAGAAACGGCGGGATGTAGAAAACACGGATATACTTCTCTCCTGTTTGTTCCGGCATGGGAAATCACCTTACCTTGCAAGCTGGGAGACGGCCCAGTCGATTCTCTTTTCGAGTGCCTCCTTAGCGGGAGTTCTCCCGAGAAGGCTGGTGAAATACATGGTGTCGTACTGACTGAGGAGCGCACAGTAGCTCCTCACTCCGTCTCTCTCTGTTTCGAGGGAGCGTGCCCTTATGCCGAACACCGACGGCGCATAGTCGTTCGTCATCAGATACGGATTGCCATCCCCGCTCAGATATGACCTTTCCGTATTTTCATAGTCCTTCACCACTGAAACCGGAGACGAGAGAAATGTAATCCTGTTGAAGAGGACGGCGTCCTCACGCGAGAGCACGGAGGAGAGGAGTTTGTAGACGTTCCTGTCGTAGAGACAGAGCATCCTCTCCGGCGTCAGCGGCATCATCAGAACCGTTCCGTTCGAGTGGAAAGGAGTGTCTATGCTGTTCGTGCGTCCCGGAAAGAGCGGGTTGAAGAGAAGAAGCGGGTCGGATGAGAGTATGAACGAGTCCCCTTCCGGAGAAGAAAGGATTACGGGAGTGAGGTCGAAAAGGTACGGCACGGCGAAGACGGCGTTGCGTCTGAGTGTGATGAGTTCGGATGCTGTCATCTTCCTCGAGAGCTTATTCTTCACTTCCGCATATACCTTCTCAACATCCTTCTTCGTGTTCTTCACTCCCTTCATGCTTTCAGAGAGGATGCTGTCATAGCGTCCGAAGGAGAAGGGATTGGAGTAGAACTCGCTCAGCATGAGCATGATAGTCCAGTAGTCCGGTCGATCCGATAAAGGAGAATCTCCCTTGGCAAGAGCCGAGATAACGGATGTGAACGATTCGTTCTCGAAGACATCGGTGTTGTCGAGAGCATCCGGAGTGATGTCGTAATCAATATCCGTCGTGAACGCCTCCGAAGTCGGAGTCGAATAAAGCGAGCCGTCATTGTGCTCGATGTAGTCGACGTTAGAGCCGTCGCCTGACCAGGCTTCTGTAATTATCCTCGGTATATATCTGTAAACATGTTTCTCTTCAGTATTCATTTATCATCCTCTTCATCCAGGACCGAAAGAGCATACCCGATGCGTTTCCTGAAGGCGGCATCGGTCATGGGAGCCTTTCCCTTCGAGCGGTAATGCTTCTCATCGTACTCACTCATCACACTGAAGAATTCCCTCAGTGAGAATCTGTTCTTCTCCTCCGGATTTCTGGGTGAGAAGATCGACCAGTCGACATCCATCGAGAGCTCATTCTTCCTCAGACTCCTGTAGTATTGGCTGTCATACTCCCCTTCTTCAACGAAACACGTGCTGGTTCCCGCTTTCACGATATATGTATTGAACTTCTCCATATCCTCATGCGAGAAGACCGCCCTGCCGTTACTGCAGGTACAGTCGATTGCTTTGTCGTCATAGAGCACAACCGCCTTCTTCGGAGAAAACGGCATGATGTAGACGGTCCCTGCAAAGCCGTAGGGAAGATGGGAATCGAGGGCCATCGAGACATCATAGATGTTACTCAGGAGTATCGGGACGGGGCCGATGACGAAGTTCTCTCCCTCCGGCGCATCGACGATCAGGGGCCTCAGGTCGAGAATATACGGGAGGATATAGTCGGAGAACCTGCGGGCAAAGAGCACCTCGTCCGTACTCCTTTCGTCTCTCATGAAGCTGTCCGCAAAAGTCTGTTTCTCCTCAAAGCTCATCGTCTCCACAACTCGTGCGTTGTCTATCTGGATCATCGCCCTTCTTCCTCCTGCATTCGGAGAAGCATAGAAATGCTGGTTGATCAGCCTGTAGACAGCAGTCATATTCCTCGAGAGCTTCGAGATTTCCCCGCGTACGATTTTTCCGACTATGTCGACAGTATCATTCTGGAGGAATACGTCAGTCTTCTCGAACTGGGCTTTCGGACACCGGGGAATGATGTCTTCGACGTACATCAGTGAATATGGAGTTTCATGTATCTCCCCATCCCCATTGTTGAAGAAGAAGGATACATATCCTCTTCTGTCAGCCCATGAGGAGAAGATGCATGGCGGTATGTAATGGTAATCGTAGGTTCTTTCGTTCATTATTTACTTCCTTTTCCGATTTATATGAAACTGTCAGGACTTCTTCATATCATCGAGCATTTTCCGAGCTTTATCATATCGTCTGATCTGTTCATCTCCGCTTATGACCAGAGCTCCGTCTTCCCGGATATATTTTCTATCGCTCATTTCCAGGAGGCCGCAGTACACTCGATCCTGGATTTCCTGCACTTCGGTGTAGCGTGCTCGGATTCCGAAGACAGAGGGCGAATACGAAAAAGACGCCGTCCATCCGTCGGGATCAGCAGCTTTGAAAAGAGAGACATCGGTAAGTGCGGGATTGTAGACGACCCTTTCACCGGTGGGAAATACTGCACGGTTGTATTCGTCGACATCTTCTTCTGTGAGCATCAGCTTACCGCCTCTCTTTATCGCTTTGTAGACAAAACTGTCATAGGCTGCGACTGCATAAGAGGGAGACACAGGCATGAAGATGATTGTTCCGTTGGCTGTATACGGTCTCTGTGAGAGGAGCTCATCGGGACCGAATGCAGGATCACTGATAATCATCGGATAGGATGCGAGAACAAAAGAAGCGTCCGCGGGAGCGGAAACAAGTACGACTTCAAGGTCCAGAATATATACCACATAGAACATTGCCTTGAGATACTGCAGAAGAAGGTCATCTGTTGTTCTCTTCTTCATATTTGCTTCGAGAGCAGTCTTCATATGTTTTTCGTCGTAACCGTAAAGCTCGAAGGCCCGGCCGTAGCTGTAAGGATTACAGTAGAACTGGAGAGCCAGGAGTTCTTTCACAAGGTACTTCTCGTCATCCGAGAGGCTGTCGTCGCCCCTCCTCAGCTTCGCGAAGAGGCTCCTGTATTCTTCGTTGTCAAAGATATCAAGCACATTGGTTTTCCTGCCTGCAGCGAGATCCTCGATAAAGACTTCTTCCTTTGTAACGTCGACGGTTTCACAGCTTTCAGAATTGCAGGAGCAGAGCGTTCCCTCGTCGTTTTTCCATGCGCGTATAATCCCCTTTGGAATATACTGATACCTTATATCGTTCATCTTTTCCTCCTCTCGGAATCCGTATGCCTTCAGATATTACGCAGCTTCCGTACAAGTCTCATGGCTTCCGAATATCTGATGCTGTATTCTTCATCAGATATGGCCGAACTGCCTTTTTTCTGATCAGTCTGTTGTCATAGTCTGACATAAGAGCGCAGTATTCACGGTTCATTGTCCCCTCGACGTCCACATATCTTGCTCTTAACTGGAAAACCGAAAGAGAAAAGCTGCTGTCTATGATTTTCCCCGCTTTTCCGGAAATATTCCTAAGATATTCAACATCAACCGCGTCGGCAGCGACAACTACTTTGTCAGCATACGAAAAGACAAACCTGTTGTCTTCGATGATTCCTCCTTTCTGTACGAAAACGGAAAAATTACATCCCTCCCGAGCCCATGCCGATGCAATCTGATCGGGGATGTAATGATAACTGATGGTTTTCATGCTTCATCCTCAAGAATTTTATATGCATGCTCAAGACGCTTCTCAAGCGCCCTCCTGCTCAATCCTCCGTAAAAGTCCGTGTAATGCTCCTCATTATCGTAGGAGAGAACATTCATCACGTATTCCCTCACATTCTTTGACTTCTCGAGGGCACGGTTTCTGAGTAGGAAGAGAGAGAGCTCGCAGTTCTTCAAAAGAATCTTTTTCTTTCTCAGTGCCGGCAGAAGAGAAGACGGGAACTTCACCGTTTCCCTGAATGCCACATTCGGAAAATCAGAGACAAGAAGGGTGTTGATAAGGAGCATGTCGTCATCTGTAAGGACAGCTCTGCCGTTCTCCCTTCTGATCTTATAGGAGTAGCTGTCGTAGAGACAGAGGGCATAGCGCGGCGAAAGAGGAGTAATGAATACGGTTCCGTAATAATCCTCGGCACCGAAAGGCTCTGTAGTATTGTCGGGATTGAGAAAATTGAAGAAGAGAAGAGGAGAATCGGAGATGACGAATGCTGAATCTCCGGGAGCCTCGACGAGGAGCGGCTTGAGATCGAGAATAAGAGGCATGTCCTCGACGGCTCTTGTCATCTCCATCTCGACTTCGTCCGTATGTCTCACGGTAGTAAGAAGAACATCAATCATATGACGCAGCTTCCCCTTCTTATAGTATTCTCCCAGAAGCTCCGTATTTTCGCCGAGTACAAACAGTGAGCGACCGAGCTGCCAGAAGTTGACGTTGAAGAGAGTGATGACGTACAGGTAGATTGATGTATTACGCTGACTGAGTCCCGTTTCGTCGCCTGCGGCAAGGGCCGTAAGAGCCTTCTCCATTTCCGGTCTCAGGAAGGGATCGAATTCATCCGTATCCTTCGGCCCGTCATAGATTTCAACAGGTTCCTGGAAAATGTCGGCAGGGTCGCATTCCCCCTCTTCGTCATCGAAACCGCGGAAGATGTACTTCACCTTTCCTTTTTCATCTGTCCAGAAGCGTGTGATGTACGTCGGAACGCTGTAGTATATGCATTCGTTCTTTTCTACTGATTTCATTCTTCTTCCTTCAGCTCGTTCTCTCTGACACCTGTTCCGTCAGCATCAGCTTTCGTCTGGTTTTTCAGATTCTGACGTTGTTCCATCTCTTCTATGAGAATATGCAGTGACTCGGAAGTACGCTTTGACATTCTGATCAGATCGAAAACATCTTCATTCTCCGCCAGATACTTTCTGTCATATTCCATCATGTTCTTCACATAATCACGGTAACGACAGTCGGCCTCCGAGATACCTTTCTTCACGGACAGCACGGAAGGTCTGAAGTCTCTGTACGTCGTCTTCTCCTTCTCGCTTCTGTCCTTTGCCCTCCTGTAGCGGGAGGCCTCCTTCTCCACGTTTCTGACAACGACACCGGAAGAAATGGCAATCTGAAGCGCATTGTAGCTTTCTACGTCCTTTCTCGTCAGTATCTTCGATCCGAGATTGTAGACACTGCTGTCATAGAAAAGAACTGCATACTCGGGAGAAACCGGCAGGAACAGTGCAGTTCCGTACCAGCCGAAGGGAAGAAAGGCATCGGAAATGCATTCACTGTCAAGCATATTGAAGAGAACGAGAGGTGCCGCTCCCAGAAAGAAGGACGAGCCCTTCGGCGCCCTTATGCGCTCAAAGCAGAGATCGGTAATGTACGGCTTGGCTAGATATGCTTCATTACAGAGGCGGTCCATATCACTGTCCTTCAGTCTGCGCCTCAGGCCTCTGCTGATTACCGCATCAAGTTCCTTCTCTGTCTTTTCGCTGTTGAAACGCACATTCCCCAGAAGAAGAAGCGACGGCAGATATCCCTGTGAATACGGATTGGCAAAGAACTGCAGAAGAACCAGAAGTTCAATGTAATAAGAAGACAGTTCATCATCATCTGTTTCCGGGTCTGCCAGCTTTCTGACTTCGGGTGAAAACTCGTAGCCGTATCCTGTGAATCCCGCTCCTGAACCGGGAACATAATCGTCAACCACCTCAAGCGGAAACGCTTCGTTTTCCATCATCTCGTACACCAGGTCATCCGATTTGTCGATGTAATGAACGAGGTAATGTCTTTCGTCCCAGTTCTCCATCATGCATTCGGGGATTACCTGGAATTTGTAGGTTTTCTTCTTCAATTCAATCCGCCTTTCCGGAACAGAAATCCCGGTTATGGAAATCTTAACGGAAGAAGAAGACAGTAACAACAGTTAAAACGGCAGAGGAGGAGATTTCTCTCCTCCCCGTCTCAACCGATACTCTTAACCTCGTAGCCTTCCTTCTCGACAGCAGAGCGGAGGACGGAGTCGTCAACATCCTTCGTGAGAGTAAGAGCAACTTCTCCCTTCTCGTGGTCGGCTTTAACTGATTCCACTCCGTCGAGAGCCCTGAGGGCGTTCTCGACATGCATCTCGCAGTGATGACACATCATGCCATCAACCTTCATCATCCTTGTCATATTCCTTGTCTCCTTCACCGGTTTGAAATCCGGTTTCGCTTTTTTATGTATTCTGTATATCTTCGTTAGATTCAGCCTCAGAGCGTTCGATACCACGCAGAATGACGAGAGGCTCATCGCGAGGGCTCCGAACATCGGCTGGAGCGTCCATCCGAAGAGCGGGATGAAGACTCCGGCGGCAAGCGGAATTCCGATTATGTTGTATATGAAGGCCCAGAAAAGATTCTCGTAGATGTTTCTGAGTGTCGAGCGCGAGAGACTGACTGCCCCGACTGCATCCATGAGCGTGCTCTTCATGAGTACCACCGATGCCGAATCGATTGCGATGTCGGTACCGTTTCCAATTGCGATTCCCACGTCGGCTTCGGTGAGAGCCGGGGAGTCGTTTATTCCGTCCCCTATGAAGCATACGCTGCCGCGGCTCCTGAGCTTTCTCACCTCCTCAGCCTTGTTCTCCGGAAGTACTCCGCTGATTATCCTGTCAACCCTGAGCCCCGAGCAGATATTCTCTGCAGTCTTCTCGTTGTCGCCCGTGATGACGACGACTTCAAGTCCCATGTCACCGAGTCTTTCCACTGCCTCCGCGCTGTCGCTCCGGATTCTGTCGGCAACCGTGATGAGTCCGAGGAGTTTCCTCTCGGAGACTACATAGATCAGAGAGGAGGACGAGGAGGATATTTCCTCATTGAGGGAATCGAGACAGTCTCTGTTCTCAATCTCCTCCTCCCCGATGAACTGCAGGTTGCCGCAGAGAGTCTCAAGTCCGTTCACCCTTCCCTTTATTCCCTTTCCGGGAACAGCTGTGACATTCTCAGCGCTGTACGGCTCGATACCCTTCTCTTCAGCGTATTTCACGACAGCACGGGAGAGCGGATGGTCGCTCGTTCTTTCGAGCGAGAGAGCGATACGGAGGAGCTCTCTTTCCTCTCCGGATACGGAATATATCCTTTCGACGCTGCTCTTTCCCTCAGTGATGGTTCCGGTCTTGTCGAGGGCTACGGTCTTCACCTTTCCCAGGGTCTCGAGAGCCGAGGCGCTCTTGAAGAGAATTCCGTTCTTCGCTCCCACTCCGCTTCCGACCATGATTGCAACGGGCGTTGCAAGCCCGAGTGCACACGGGCAGGAAATAACAAGGACGCTTATTCCGCGCGCAAGCGAATAACCGGTGTCTCCATGAGTACAGATGAGCCAGACGACAGTCGTGATGAGTGCAACAGTCAGGACGACGGGAACGAAGACAGCGCTGACTCTGTCGGCGATGCGGGCTATCGGAGCCTTGGAGGCGGCAGTCTCCTCTACAAGCTTTATTATCCTGCTGATTGTCGTATCCTCCCCGACCCTGTCGGCTCTCACTACAAGATACCCCGACTGGTTTATGGTTCCGGATGAAACTGAGGAGCCCTTCTCCTTCTCTACCGGCATGCTCTCTCCCGTAAGAGATGACTCGTCTACTGTGCTTGAACCTTCCTCTACTGTGCCGTCGAGAGGAATCTGCTCACCCGACCTGACAGAGAAGATGTCTCCGACCCTTACGTTCTCTATCGGAGTTTCGACTTCCTTTCCGTCCCTGAGGATTCTCGCGCTTGTACTTTTGAGTTTCGAGAGACCTTTGAGGGCATCGGTGGTCTTACCTTTACTCCGTGCCTCCAGGGTCTTACCCACAGTTATCAGCGTCAGAATCATTGCAGCGGACTCGAAGTAGAGGCCGTGTATGTCGCTCATGACTGCTGCAGTGTCGCCAATGGCTGATCTGTAACATGCGTCGAGAAGGAGATAGAATGACCACAGATACGACACACCGGAGCCGAGAGAGACAAGCGTATCCATATTGGGTGCGCGGTTTATAATCCCCTTCACACCGGAAATGAAGAACTTCTGGTTTATCACCATGACAAGCGACGAAAGAAACATCTCGATTATTCCGATTGAAATGTGATTGAGTGAGAGGAAGGAAGGAAGCGGCCAGTGCCACATCAGTACTCCCATCGAGAAGTACATGAGAACAGAGGTAAGGACAGCGGAAACTGCGAGACGGCGTATCATCTTCGGTGTCTCTTTGTCGGTAAGGTCCTTTTCCTCCGCACCGGAAGTCTTTCCTTCCCTCTCCGGCGATGCCGTATAGCCGGCCCTGACGACAGCATCGACTATGCTCTCGTCCGTTGCCGTTCCCTCGACGTTCATCGAGTTCGTGAGAAGACTCACACTGACGCTCTTTACGCCGTCTACCTTACTCACGGCCTTTTCGACGCGGCTGGAGCATGCGGCACAGCTCATGCCGCCTACAGAAAAGCGTCTCATCTCATCAGCCTCTCGACAATATCCATCGTCTCGTCGATGACTCCGTCCTTCCCCTCTCTGATGTCGCGTGCGACACAGGAGTGGAGATGGGAGGAGAATATCTCCCGCTCCAGCGCATCCAGGGCCTTGTTGACAGCCGTGCACTGCATGAGGATGTCCACACAGTAGCGGTCGTTCTCGACCATCGTCCTTATTCCGTTAAGCTGTCCGGAAATCCTGTTTATACGGTTTATGAGA
The DNA here is from genome assembly GCA_963643635.1 of Sphaerochaetaceae bacterium. Lineage (GTDB taxonomy): Bacteria > Spirochaetota > Spirochaetia > Sphaerochaetales > Sphaerochaetaceae > Ornithospirochaeta. Next base: position 18,520 of record CAVILL010000034.1, read on the forward strand.
GACTTCTTCTCCTCGTCACTGCGTTTTGTGGACTTTCCTTCAGATAAGCATTCTTCACACATGATAAATACCCCCGTAAGGTATTCTCAAGATACTCACCGGGGGTATATCAGTCAAGGGGAAAATTGCATTAGACTTCTTTTTATGCTACTCTTTCCGGCATGGACGACAGGAATATAAGAAACATAGGAATAATGGCACACATCGATGCGGGAAAGACGACAACGACGGAGAGGATTCTCTTCTACACGGGAGAGAACCACCGTATCGGTGAAGTCGACAACGGCGAAGCCACGATGGACTGGATGCAGCAGGAGCAGGACAGAGGCATCACGATAACGAGTGCTGCAACTACCTGCTACTGGAGAGAGCACCAGATCAACATAATCGACACTCCCGGTCATGTCGATTTCACAGCCGAGGTCGAGAGAAGCCTGAGGGTCCTCGACGGAGCTGTAGGAGTATTCTGTGCAGTGGGAGGAGTCGAGCCTCAGACGGAGACGGTATGGCGTCAGGCCGATACCTACAACGTTCCACGGATCGCCTTCGTCAACAAAATGGACAGACTCGGAGCCGACTTCTACCGTGTACTTGACGAAATGAAGAAGAAGCTCGGAGCAAACCCCGTTCCCCTCTTCATCCCTGTCGGAAGCGAGAGTGATTTCAAGGGTGTCATCGACCTGATGAACGGGAAGTACCTTACATTCAGCGCCGACGACCAGGGTTCCACTGTAACAGAGCACGAAATTCCGTCCGACTATGCCGATAAATACAATGAAATGAGGGAAAGCCTCATCGACAGCCTTGCTTCCTACTCGGATGAGATTACCGAGCTCTACTTCGACGGAGCCGGGATTCCCGTCTCACTCATGAAGGAGACAATCCGGAAATGTACAATCGAGAGGACGATTCTCCCCGTATTCGTAGGATCCTCGTTAAAGAACATCGGAGTCCAGACACTTCTGGACGGAATAGTGGATTATCTTCCGTCCCCTCTCGACACTCCTCCGTTCGAGGTAATCTCTGCCAGAAACCCCGATAAGAAGGAAGAGATCAGACACAATCCCGACGGGCCGCTGGAGGCACTCATCTTCAAGATCCAGGTCGATCCGCACTCGGGGCCCCTGTGTTTTGTCAGAGTCTACTCGGGAGTTCTCAAGAAGGGTGTTGCAGTCTACAACGTCAGCAAGGGAAAAAAGGAGAGAATCAACAGACTCGTGAGAATGCATGCCATCAGGGAGGATGACGTATCCGAACTGAGAGCGGGTGACATCGGCGTCATCATAGGCTTCAAACTCGCACAGACGGGCGACACGATTGGAACTGAGAACCACCCGTATCTCCTGGAGAACATGGTATTCCCCAATCCCGTCATCTCGGTCGCAATCGAGCCCAATACGACATCGGACATGGCGAAGCTCCAGAAGGCTCTGGAAACACTTGCAATGGAGGATCCGACATTCACATACAAGGAAGACAGTGAAACGGGACAGCTCGTGATATCGGGTATGGGAGAACTGCACCTTGACGTACTCGTCACGAGAATCACCAAGGAAATGAAGGTCGAGGCAAGAGTCGGTAACCCGCAGGTCTCCTACCGTGAATGCATACGATCCACCGTTTCAGGAAGCGAGGAATACGACAGAACGATTGCAAACAAGCTCAACCACGCAGAGCTCACACTCACGGTGTCACCGTCGAAGACGGGAGAAGGAAACATTCTCAACATCACGGCAAAGACGAGAGACATCCCCGAGGATATAATCGAAGCCGTGAAGAACGGTATAAATGCCGCATTCTCGAGCGGCATCAAGTACGGTTACGAATGCACGGACATCACAGTCGACGTGACGGACATAAAGTACGACCCGCTGACTGCCACTCCCCTTGCCTTCTCCTCCTGTGCCGCATCAGCCTTCGACCGTCTCTGCTCCCAGGCCGACCCGGTCATCATGGAACCCATAATGCTCGTGCAGGCTACAGCCCCGGGCGAGTATATCGGAGACGTGATATCTTCCATTACCCAGCGCGGCGGAATCGTCCTCAGCATGGAAAGCAAGGCCACTGCCGACACAATCTCTGCAGAGGTACCGCTGAGGCAGATGTTCGGTTACACGACTGTCCTCAGGTCCTCCACCCAGGGCCGCGGCAGCTTCAGCATGGAATTCGGGCATTACTCAGAGAAGCCGGACGGCATCGGATACTGAGCATACAGACTCCAGGGCGACCTGGAGTTTTTTAAACACAGATATCAATCACAAATCAACCGAACGGAAATGCACAAATCAACCGAACGGAAATGCACAAATCAACCGAACGGAAATGCACAAATCA
>CAVILL010000035.1:0-20594 GCA_963643635.1 Sphaerochaetaceae bacterium
AAATCGTCCCTGAGCATCTCGCCGCAGGATTTTTCAATCGCAGGGCCGATAGTGAAGGGCGTTCTGGCAATCGGCATTCCCGCTTCCCCGGGCTCTCTCCTCATGAGTGTCAGCAGTATCGTGATGAACAGCCGGATGTCACACTACGGCGATCTTCTCGTTGCCGGCAAGGTCACCATGATTACCGGTATGATATGCACAGGACCGGGACAGGGGGTGCAGCCGCTTCTGCTCTACTGCATCGGGGCGAATAACGGGGAAAGATACAGGAAGTGTCTGAGATTCCCGCTTGTGTTCTCCTTTGTAATCAGCTCTGTCATGACAATTCTCTGCTATGTCTTCATCAATCAGATCGGGGGTGCTTTCCTTACTGACGTGACTGCATTCAGTGCAGGTGTGCAGTTCTCCAGGATAGTCCTCACGACAAGCTTCCTCTCCGGTATCTACTACGTTCTTGTGAATGCGCTTCAGGCGACGGGAAACGGATGGGCGTCGCTTATCGTCAACATATCGCGGCAGGGACTCGTCTGCACATCCTCGAGACTTACTTCAGTGAAACGGGTATTCTTCTTGCACAGCCTGTTGCCGATGTGGTGTCCCTTATTCTGACGATAGTCCTCTATTTCAGATGCTCGGGGAAGCTTTTCAGAAACTGAAGAAAAAACTGAGGCAGAGTTCCCGGAAATCATGAGAGCATCATCGGGGCAGAGCAGTGAATATCTGTGTATGAGCAGTTTATGACAGGCAGGACAGACTTTTTATGCCGTTATCTGAAAATAAGTGTTGATGAAGAAAGGGGAGAGGGATTCTGCAGCGCGGAAGAAGCTCTGAAAAGGTTGAAAATAATCCTTTACAAACGGAAATCATCGTGTAAACTTAATCACGAACTGCATCCGTGACGGGGCCGGAAGGCAACTGTGAAGGGTGACAGTTGGGTAATACTCTAGGACTGGGGGGAAAACGGTCCTAGTTTTTTTGACCCCAGTTCTGCAGTTACTGTGTATCCGGCGGCAGCTGAAAGAAGGAGTGAAACTCCCGATTTTGAGTTCCGAAAAGGAAGAGGGCACCGAACGGCACCCTCTTTCTCACTTCTCCATGTTCTCCTTTATTATCTCGAACATCGTCTTCCAGTTCGTACACATCTCATTTTCGCTGAAGTAGATTGCCGTCTCCCTTTCCGCTGATGCCGGGCTGTCGGAGCCGTGGATGCAGTTGTAGCTCATGAGGGGAGAGTAGTCGCCTCTGACCGTTCCGATTTCGGCGGACGAGGGATTTGTCTTTCCCATCAGCTGTCTCATGCCCGCGATTGCGTCTTCGCCTTCAACGACCATGGCTACGATCGGAGCGGAGGTGATGAACTTCACGAGTCCCGGGTAGAAGGGCTTTCCGACGTGCTCACTGTAGTGTGCGGCAGCCTGTTCGGGTGTGACCTCGAGCATCTTGAGGGCGATGATCTTGTAGCCCTTTTCTTCGATGCGTGTGATGATACTGCCGATGAGACCGCGCTGTACGGCATCGGGCTTGATAGCGATGAATGTTCTTTCTGTCATCTTTTAATCCTTCATGTATCGATAATTGTTTATAAATATGAAAAGAAATGTACTTTTCAACCGACGCTATTATCGCACGAAAGGGGCCGGGAAATGAAGAGGGGAAATATTGTTGCGAAATGTTGCAATTTTGTTTGACTTTGAGCGCCGAGCGGGTAAACTAATAGTACGGCATTCCGTAAAAGAGGAGAAAATACGCATGGCAGATTTAATGCGACCCATTCCTTTCGGCGAGCTTCTTTCCAGAATCGCAGGGGAATACAAGAATCATGATTCCATTTTCAGTATCAACAGAGAACAGTTTTACGTAGATAAGGAAAAGCATTCCGTTGATGTCTTCAATCAGAAGTGCTCGACTCCCATGGGACCGGCGGCAGGCCCGCACACTCAGCTCTGTCAGAACATCATCGCTTCATATCTTGTCGGTGCAAGGTTCATCGAATTGAAGACAGTCCAGATCATGGACCATCTCGAGATAGCAAAGCCGTGTATCGACGCCCGCGACGAAGGCTACAACGTCGAATGGTCGACGGAGTACACACTCGAGAAGGCATATGACGAATACCTCAAGGCATGGATCACGCTCCACCTCATCGAAAGCCTTGCGCATGACAAAGTCATCGACAGGCCTTCCTTCATCTTCAACATGTCATGCGGCTACAACCTCGCGGGTATCAAGGAAGAGAAGATGCAGACCTTCATCGACAGCATGATTGATGCAGGAAAGAAGCCGCTTTTCGACGAGTACATCGCCGAGGCGAAGGCCCTCATAGACGACGGCCTCCTCGACGGCACGGGACTCGAGGACAGAAAGGACAAGGCTCTCAAGACTCTTGACAAGATATCGAAGAACATCTGCCCGTCCGTAACGGTCTCCACGATGCACGGCTGTCCTCCGAAGGAGATCGAGGCGATCTGCTCGTACCTCCTCACGGAAAAGAAGCTCGATACATTCGTCAAGCTCAATCCGACACTTCTCGGGTACGACACCGTCAGAAGCGTACTCGACAGCCTCGGCTACAACTATGTCGTACTCAAGAGAGAGAGCTTCGAGCACGATCTGCAGCTTCCGGATGCGAAGGCAATGCTCCACAGACTTGTTGACCTGGCAAAAAAGGAAGGCAGGAAGTTCGGCGTCAAGCTCACCAATACACTCGGCAACGTCAACCCGCAGGATGTCCTCCCCGGAGACGAGAGATACGGCTCGGGAAGAATCCTTCTTCCTCTCTCCACACGCGTCGCGCTGATTCTCAGCGAGGAATTCAACGGTACACTCCCGATTTCATACTCCGGCGGTATTTCGGCACTCTCCGTCAAGGATCTCTTCGAGACGGGAATCCACCCGATCACTCTTGCCACCGACATGCTCCACCCCGGCGGATACGCAAAGATGAACCAGCTCTGCCAGATCTGCAACGAAGCGAAGGGTGCCTGGAAGATGGACACCATCGACGTCTCCAAGCTCAGGAAGCTCGTCGAGAAGGTCTCTGACCCGAAGGGAATCGCGGGCAAGGACTACAGAGGAACCAACCGCGCCAAGGTCGGCACACCTCTTGAGCTCTTCGACTGCTATGTCGCTCCCTGTGTCGAGGCATGCCCGATTCATCAGCCCATTCCCGAGTACATCGCACTTGCGGGAGAGGGAAGAGTTGCAGAGGCACTCTCTCTCATCTATACATCCAATGCACTCCCGAACATCACGGGATGGATCTGTGACCACCAGTGCCAGAACCACTGCTCCAGAATGGACTACGAAGGACCGGTACAGATAAGGGAAGTCAAGAGACTCTGCGCTGAGAAGGGATTCGAGGAGTTCAAGGCTGACTTCTGGGACAAGCCCGAAGAACCCTCCGACATCAAGGCGGCAGTCATCGGCGCAGGCCCGGCAGGCCTCAGCGCATCCTATTTCCTCTCTCTTGCGGGCTTCGACACGACGCTCTTCGAGAAGGGCTCTACCGCAGGCGGTGTCGTGAAGAACGTAATTCCCGAATTCCGTATTCCGTCCTCTGCAGTGGACAAGGATGTCGAATTCATAAAGGAACACGGCGTGAAGTTCGTATTCAACACCGAGAAGACAATCTCCGACCTGAAGAAGGAAGGCTTCGAATACATCTTCGTCTCCGTCGGTGCAACCGAGCCCAATGACCCGAGAGTCAGCGGAAACGGCCCCAGAGAGAGCGCGGTATCGTTCCTCACCAAGAGCAAGAGAGGAGAGAAGGTAGAACTGGGAAAGAACGTCATTGTTGTCGGCGGCGGCAACACCGCAATGGATGCGGCAAGAATGGCGGAGAGAACGGCAGGTGTCGAGAGTGTTACAGTCCTCTACAGAAGAAGCGAGAACGAGATGCCCTGTGACAGAGAGGAGTACGAGGCAGCTCTCAGCGACGGCATAAAGTTCATGTTCCTCACCAACCCCGTTGACTATACCGACGGCAGAGTAACGGCAGCGAAGATGGTTCTCGGCGAGAAGGATGCTTCGGGACGTTCGAAGCCCGTGGATTCGGGTGAGAAGATCACACTCGACTGCACATACCTCATTACAGCTATCGGCGAGAAGCCCGACAAGGCTGTTCTCGAGGCAATCGGAACGGGTGACACGGACAACGTCTGGATCATCGGCGATACAAAGACAGGCCCGAGCACGGTTGTAAGGTGCATCGCATCGGCCCAGGCTGCAGTTGATGAGGCAATCGACAGGGTCTACGACTCGATTCTCGAGGAAGATGCCGATGAGGAGAAGGAATGCACCTGCGGTTCGGGTGAAGGCTGCTGCTGCGGCGGAAGCGTCGAGGAAGAAGCTGAAGCTGAAGTCGAAGAGGAAGATGAGGACGATGAGGACATCGACTCCATCAGAGACGAGGAGGACGAGTTCTTCTCATCCATCAGGGAAAAGAAGGCTCAGATTACGCTTCCTCTCAGAAAGGGCGGAGATGCAAAGGAATTCTTCGAGAGAGAGGCAAAGAGGTGCATCGAATGCTCCTACTACTGCAACAAGTGTACAGAGGTATGTCCGAACAGGGCGAACGTCATGATCGACCTCAGGGATACGGGACTCTTCGAGGATCCGTTCCAGGTACTCCATCTCGATGCATACTGCAACGAATGCGGTAACTGCGCTGCCTTCTGTCCGCACGACGGAGGCCCGTACCTCAAGAAGTTCACTCTCTTCAGCAGAATGGATGACTTCGAGAACAGCAGCAACAGCGGCTTCTATGCAGAGAACGATTCTCTGACAATCAGAATCGACGGTAAGGTCATAAAGGGAAGAATCGACGGAGACGGAAAGGTCGAGGCAGAATGCGACGAGAGAGTCAAGGCTCTCATCGAGACTGTGTTCGTTTCCTACTCGTATCTTCTCGGACCGGTGGAGGAATAATAGAAAATGGCAGACATAATCATAAAGAATGTAAGAATAATGCAGACTCAGCCGCCTTTCGAGGTAGCTGAGGACATGGATGTGGTCATCACCGGCTCGAAGATCGAGAAGGTCGGAAAGGGCGCGGCAGCGGGACTCAAGGCCGACAGGATAATCGACGGAAAGGGCAAGACCCTCATTCCGGGTAACGTATGTGCTCATCACCACTACTATTCGGGCCTCAGCAGGGGAATGCTGATATCGGCAGGTCCCCAGACGGACTTCATCCAGGTTCTCAAGGAATGGTGGTGGAGACTCGACAGGGGACTGCAGGAAGAGAGCACATACTACTCTTCCCTCATCTGCTCTCTTGATGCGATAAGCTCTGGTACCACAAGCTGCGTCGACCATCATGCTTCCCCCTCTTATATCGAGGGAAGCCTCTCGACGATTGCGAAGGGTATGGAGGAAATCGGAGTCAGAGGATCTACATGCTACGAGGTTACCGACCGTAACGGCGGCATGAAGGAGATCGAGGACGGAGTCAGGGAGAACATCCGTTTTGCCGAGGAAGTCGACAGCAGACTCAAGAATGGCGAGGACGTACTCTGCGAAGCCACAATCGGAGGACATGCTCCGTTCACTATTCCAGACGAAGGCCTGAAGCTGATGGCTGATGCGATGGACAGGACGAAGAGGGGAATGCATCTCCATGTTGCAGAGGCTTCCTACGACAGCGTCTGGTCACACCATTTCCATAACAAGGACATTGCAGACAGACTCGATTCCTTCGGTCTTCTGAGACCCGAGACACTCATCGTCCACGGCGTCCACCTCTCGGAGAAGGAAGTGCAGCTCATCAATGAGCGTAACTGCTTCTTTGCTGTGAACCCGCGCTCCAACATGAACAACCACATCGGCTACAACAATAAGCTTCCGATGATAAAGAACCTCTGCCTCGGCACCGACGGCTGCGGCGGCAACATGTTCGAGGAGATCAAGATCGGCTTCTTCAAGCACAAGGACGAAGGCGGTCCGTGGTGGCCGGCGGACTTCCTCGAGGCACTCAACAGAGGAAACAGACTCGTCGAGTCCCAGTTCGGCGGAAGGATAAAGCTCGGAAGAGTCGAGGAAGGCTATACGGCTGACCTAGCGCTTCTCGACTACAACAACCCCACTCCGCTCGTAAGTGCAAACGCTCCCGGACACTTCGTATGGGGAATGAGCTCGGGCCACGTCAACTCGACCATCGTCAACGGAAAGCTCCTCTATGAGGATCACCACTTCGTCAGAAAGGACGCAGCGGACATCTACAGAAGAGCAAGCGAAGTCGCATCCGAACTCTGGAAGGTCGTTGACAGGATACAGGCGTAAGTCTGAATGGGAAAAAAGTGTTTATTTATTGTCTAAGTGACATATCAGTTCTATACTGAAACCCGGTCCGGGGAGATAGACTCCCTGGACCTTAATGGATTTAATCCACTCATTGTTTGAATGAAAAGATAATGGTCAGGAGGATAAAGTGCAGGCTACAAAACTCGGTGACAGGATCGAGAGAATAGATGCGAAAGCCAAGGCTCGAGGTGAATCCGTCTACGTATGTGACATGGTACTGCCGGACATGCAGTACGCCCTTATGGTCCGTTCCACGTGCCCCAGGGGAGATATAAAGAGCATAAAGACTCCGGTGATGCCGGAAGGCTACTACTGGATTTCGGCAGACGACATTCCCGAGGATGGAAAGAACGAACTCTGGATGATTGCAAAGGACTGGAGAGCCTTCGCAAAGGATTATGTTCTCTACATCGGCGAGACAATCGGTCTTGTTGTCGGTCCCGACAGAGCCGTACTGAAGGCCCTTAAGGACAACATCGTCATCGAATACGAGAACGAGAAGACTCCCGCCGTCTCGATTGACGACGGCCTGGAATGCGTCGGAGGCCCGATGTTCCCCGAGAAGGGAAACAACATCTTCTGCTCGCTCCACTGCGAGAAGGGAAGACCGATGGACGAAGTCTTTGCAGAGGCCGACGAGATCTTCGAGGAGAGAATCGACACGGGCTGGCAGGAGCACGTCCATCTCGAGACAAACGGTGCAATCGTCACCATGGAAGGCGACAACTACATCTTCTATGCCTCGGCACAGTGCCCGTTCTATATCCGGAAGTCCGTTGCGGGGCTCCTGAACATTCCATACGAGAAGATCATCATCCGTCAGTGCACGACGGGCGGCGCATTCGGAGGAAAGGAACACTTCCCGGATGTAATCTGCGGACCTCTTCTCGTTGCGGAGCACAAAATCAGGAAGCCTATAAAGCTCATCTTCGACCGCGAGGAGGATACCCAGTTCTCCGTCAAGAGACATCCGAGCAAGAACCTCTACAAAACCGCCATCAAGGACGGAAAGATAACGGGAATCGAGGCTCACATCTACTACAACGTAGGTGCCTACCTCTCATCTTCCTTCGTCGTTCTCCAGCGCGGTGTCTTCCACGCTAACGGCGTCTACAACATCCCCAACACATACATCACCGGTGACGGTGTCGGAACGAACACCTTCCCGTCCTGCGCATTCCGAGGTTTCGGCGCACCCCAGACGATCTTTGCAGTCGAGACTCATCTCGACCACATTGCCCACCACCTGGGAGTGGACCCGCTTGAATTCAAGAAGCAGTACATAATCAAACAGGGTGAGGAGACCGTCACGAACGGTCACATCATCGAGGAAGTGAAGCTTCCGGAAATGCTTGACGTTCTCACAAAGGAATCCGATTACTGGAGAAAGAGCAGGGAATACACCCCCGGCTGCGGAAAGGGAATCGGAGTGAGTATGTACCTTCACGGAGGTGCATTCACCGGTAACGGCGAGCAGGCCATCATCAAGGGCCACGCAAGACTCGTGAGAAAGGGTGACAGAGTCGCCATCCAGGTAGGTTCGACCGAGATGGGACAGGGCTTCCAGACGTCGCTGAGAAAGATTGCTGCAGACGCTCTCGGACTCCCGATCGAGAACATCGACTACGACAACCCGGATACATCCAAGGTCGTCGACAGCGGCCCGACGGCTGCTTCGCGTTCGACGATGGTCGTCGGAAAGCTCGTCGAGAGAGCAGCTCTCGAGATGAAGGAGAGATGGAGCGAGGGTGACATAACGACGGAAGTGGAGTACGAACATCCCGAAGGATACCCGTGGGACCAGGCTACGTTCAGAGGAGATGCATACCTCGGCTGGGGCTGGGGCGCGGCTATAGTCGAAGTCGAAGTCGACAAGCTCACGAATGAAGTGAAGACCGTCGGCATCTGGACGAGTCACGACATCGGACATCCGATTGACGAGCTCATCGTACACGGTCAGGTCAACGGCGGTGTCATGCAGTCTCTCGGCTATGCAAGCATGGAGAAGCTCGAGAACAGAAAGGGCGCATTCAAGCAGAAGAGAATGAGCGACTACGTCATCCCGACAAGCATGGATTTCCCCAAGCAGTTCTATCATCTGCAGGAGAACCCGTACCCGTGGGGACCCAAGGGTGCCAAGGGAATGGGAGAGCTTGTATTCAACGGAGCCGACTGCGCATATGTCGATGCAGTCGAGAGGGCTCTCGGAATAAAGGTGTACAACATCCCGATTCCGCCGGAAGATATCGAGGAGGCTTTGAAGAAGAAAAATGCACAGTGAAGTTAAATTCAATCTCAACGGACAGGAAATAATATACCGTGGAAATCCCCTGAGGAGGCTTCTCGATGTAATCAGGGAGGACCTCGCCCTCACGGGAACGAAGGAAGGCTGCTCGGAAGGTGAGTGCGGAGCATGCTCCGTAATCAAGGACGGACACCTCGTCACGTCCTGCATCGTCCCCGTCGGTTCATGTCACGGAAGTACGATTCTCACAATCGAGGGAATCAGGGACACTGAGAAGGGAAAGTGCATCATCGATGCCTTTGCCGAGGGCGGTGCCGTACAGTGCGGCTTCTGCATTCCCGGCATGGTCGTCGCAGCATACTATCTTCTCTCGAACAACCCCGACCCGACGGAAGAGGAGATCAGAAAGGGAATCAGCGGAAACATCTGCCGCTGCACCGGCTATGACCTCATCGTCGAATCGATTCACCTTGCAGCGGTGAAGGGAGGTGACCTATGGAAGAAGAAATGAAGTACTTCATGCCCGATACTCTTCAGGAAGCCCTGGAGATAATGGATAAATATGATGTCATCCCCCTTGCCGGAGGATCCGACCTCATGGTTTCCGGCTTTGCGGGAGCGGGTGTCACTGCAACCTTCCCGAAACCCGTGATGTTCCTTTCCGCCATCAGCGAGATGAAGGGAATCACGAAGAGAGAGGACGGTTCTGTCGTGATCGGAGCGCTTTCCACATCGCGTGAAATCGCATCGAGCGAACTCGTTCATCCGCTTATAAAGGATGCTGCATCGAGAATGGGAGCGATAGCGCTCCGTAACAGCGCGACTATCGGGGGCAACATCGGCAACGCCAGCCCGAAGGGAGATACTCCCCAGCCTCTGATTCTTCTCGACTCCCGTGTCGTTCTCACATCGGTAAACGGCTCCAGGGAGATGCTCGTCGACGATTTCATCATCGCGGCGAAGAAGACGAAGAGGGAGAAGAACGAACTCATAACTGCTGTCATCGTTCCCCCGACGAATTTCACGCACATCTTCTTCAGGAAGATCGGTATGAGAAGAAGTAACGCAATAAGCAAGCTCACCCTCTCATGCGCAGCGGAAATCAGGGACGGAGTCGTAGTCGACTTCCGTGCTTCCAGCGGCGCAGCCGGTCCTAAGGTCATGAGAGGAAGGAATGCCGAACTGATTCTCGTCGGAAAGAAGGTGGAGGAACTCGCTTCGGTCAAGGAAGAGTTCCTCGATGCCTGGAACAATGTAATCTCCCCGCATGCGATGGCGGAGTACAGAAGAAACGCCACGAGAAGAATGCTCGGATACTTCATTGACGAACTTGCTGCCGGACATCCGGAAGGAAGAATAGACTAGACAGGAGACAGAGAATGGTAATCCATCATCCTCAGACAAAGGAAGAAGCGGTTGCTCTCAGAGTCGGGAGGGATAACTCCCGGTACCTTGCGGGCGGAACCGATGACCTCAGACTCAACGGAGATACTGACCGCGAAACCGAACTCATCGATATCAACGGTCTTGTCGAAAGCGGCATAGAAGACATGGGTAACGGCATCATAAAGGTCGGTGCCCTCACCACATTCCAGGAGATGATAGATTCTCCGCTTGTTCCCGAGGTGATAAAGACGGCATGCCGGTTCAATACGTCATACGCAAGACGTAACAGTGCGACTGTCGGCGGCAACATAGCTCTCAGACGTGACGACAGTTATCTTCTCGCTCTCTTTGTCTCTCTCGGTGTGACGTTCGAGTCCACGACCATGCACTGTGAAAGCGAAAAATCAGTTGAGGAGTATGCCTCATCGAAGTGCAGAAGGCTTATCTCGTATTTTCTCATAGATACGAAGAAGAAGGCCTGGGTGAAGAGATTCGGTCTTACCTCCACTTCCCACGCATGCCTCATCGCCGCCGTATCGGAAGGAAAGTACGCTCTCAGCGTGAAGGGCTCGCCCCTCGTCAGCGGTGACTCTCCCGATATCTGGAAAAACGTTACATACACATCAGACATAACGGGAAGTGCCGAATACAAGAAATACCTCGCACAGACGGTATTCACACTCAGGAGGGACAACTGATGATTTTGAAATGCAGAGTCAACGGCGAAACCGTAACAATCGAGTGTAATGAAAGCGACAGACTGCGTGATCTCCTGTATAGAATCGGATGCAACAGCGTCCGCGACAGCGATGACGCGGAGGGCTTCGCGGGAAGCGACACAATCATCTTCAACGACAGGCTGAAGTACTCGAACTTCATCCTTGCCTTCCAGGCACAGGGTGCCGAGATACGCACGGCCGAGGGACTCCTCAACGGGCGTGAACTCAACTTCGTACAGAAGGCCATGGTCTCTGCGGGAGTGGTGCAGAGTGCATACAACGCACCCGCCGCAGCCGTGATGCTCACGTGGCTCCTGGAGAAGAAACCGTACCCGACCCGCGACGAGATAAGAGACATCCTCACAAGTATCTTCATCAGGGACGCCGGCTACGAGCACTACTACCTTGCAGTGAAGCTGGCTACCGAGCTCAGGGACTACGGCGAATACAGAAGCGAAATCGCTCCGTCATTCCGTCCCAAGCTCGATATAATCGGAAAGCCCTTCGACAAGATTGACGGCGCTTCTCTCGTTTCGGGAGAGAGGGTCTTCGTAGAGGACAAGGTCCCCGCGGACGCATGGATTCTCCATGTCGTCAGATCCCCGTTCGCTTCGGCCTACATCAAGAGCATCGACACGAGTGAAGCCGAGAAGCTCGACGGAGTGTGTAAGATCATAACAGCATTCAACTGCCCCGATGTCTACTACATGCAGGCGGGACAGGGTTCTCCCGAGCCGAGCCCGCACGACAGAAGGCTCTTCAACATGAAGGTCAGACACGTCGGTGACAGGGTTGCCGGAATCGTTGCGAGAACGAAGGAGATTGCAGAAAAGGCTGCCTCCCTCATCAAGGTCGAGTACGAACCCACCCCCGCTGTGTTCACTGTCGAGGAGGCAATGGCCGACGGTGCTCCGCTTGTCCACAACGGCCCCGTCGAGTACAGGGCGGGAGCTCCCGCTGACCTCGAGGAGTACAACAAACTCCAGGGGGATCCGAGAGAGGGAAAGGTCGTCTACCAGTTCCCGCTCAGGGCAGACATACATAAAAACCTCGCAGCATCCAACAAGGGCTACATCGGAGACGTCGACAAGGCATTCGAGGAAGCCGATGCAGTAGTCGAGGGAACATACCAGACAAGCCAGGTGCAGTGCACACCGCTCGAGCCCCACGTCTGCTACGCCCTCGTCGAGAACGGAAGACTCGTCGTACATGCGGCGACGCAGGTACCGTACCATGTAAGAAGAATCTGCGGCTGGGTCTGCCAGATTCCGGAGAACAAGATCCACGTCATCAAGGAGCGTGTCGGCGGCGGCTACGGCAGCAAGCAGGACATACTCGTCGAGGACCTCACCGGCTATGCTGCCTGGGTGACGGGAAAACCCGTCTACTACCGCAACACGCGTGCCGAGGAGTTCTATGCCAACTCCACACGTCACCCGATGAGAGTCTATGTAAAGATGGCGGGAAAGAAGGACGGAAAGATCACCGCAATCTACATGGAGGTAAGAGCGAACACGGGTCCCTACGGCAACCACTGTCTCACGGTCCCGATGAACTCCTGCTCGAAGACTCTTCCGCTCTTTGCAGTCGACAACATGAAGTACGACCTCCAGGTCTACTATACCAATACTCCTCCCGCGGGAGCATACCAGGGATACGGAACGCCGAAGGGAATCTACGGTCTGAGTATGGTCATGGCACAGCTTGCGGAGAAGCTCGGAGTCGACTACAGAACGATAATCGAAAAGAACCATGTCAGCGAAGGCTACATGCTGGAAATCCTGAAGGGACTCGGAGAAGGCCGTGAAGGCAACGTAGTTCCCGTCGGCTCATGCGGACTGGACGAGGCTATCGAGAAGGGTTGCAGGATGATCAACTGGGGACATAAGGAAGTATCCGACGACCCCGACTGGAAGATCGGAAAGGGCTTTGCGATGATCATGCAGGGTTCGGGTCTCCCGGGACTCGACCATGCGGAGGCCCTCTGCAAACTCGAGACTGACGGTACGGTCATTCTCTGCTCCGGAGGCGCGGACCTCGGAACGGGACTCGATACGATTTCAGCAAAGATCGTCTGCGAAGTGCTGAAGCTGCCGATGGAGAAGGTCTCAATCGTGTCGGGCGACACCGATGCCTGCGTATTCGATACCGGATCCTATGCTTCCTCGGGTACGTTCTTCAGCGGCAACGCATCGCTGCTCGCAACACAGAACCTCAAGGAGATGATTCTCACGGAGGCTGCTCTCCAGATGGAGGAGGAGAAGGACGACCTCGAGCTCAGAGCTCCCGGTATCGTATATTCCAATAAGACCGGAAAGAGTCTCACCTATTACGATATCTCTCATACGGCTGTAAGCGGAGGCGGAAGGGGACAGCTCGTTGCTCACGGCTCGTTTGTCACGAAGGCTTCCTCGATTCCGTACGGTGCACACTTTGCAGAAGTTGCGGTCAACGTGAAGACGGGTGAGATAAAGCTCAGGAAATTCTATGCTCTCCAGGATGCGGGAACACCGATCAACCCCGAGATTGCACTCTGCCAGATGTACGGTGCAGTCATGAAGAGCATCGGACACTCCCTCTACGAGAACATGGTGCTCGACGACAAGGGCGTGAACATCAACGCAAACTTCACGGATTACGGAACCCCGATGATCATGGAAGCTCCCGACGACTTCAGGAGTGTACTCATCGACGTCGATGACCACGACGGTCCCTTCGGAGCGAAGAGTATATCTGAAATCGCATGTAACGGTGCGGCTCCCGCAATCGGTATCGCAATCCACGATGCCGTCGGTGTCTGGGTCAAGTCCTGGCCTATGACCCCGGAGAAGATTCTCAGGGAGATGGGAAAGATAAAGTAGAAACGGAAGGTCACGGCTGAGGTCGTGGCCTTTCTGTTTTCTGTGTGAAGGCAGTTCCGTTCTTCCCTGCGTATGGTGACACAGGGCCCGTTTCTCCGCTATATTTTCCGTATGATTTCATTTGAATGTGATTACAACAACGGCATGGCACCGAGAGTCCTCACTGCCATGATTGAATCGAATACTCTTTCTTTCCCTGGCTACGGGGCGGATGACTACACAGCGAGTGCAGTTCAGAAGATAAGGAAGGCTGCGGGAAACAGCGACGCCTACGTCACTTTTCTCGGCGGCGGCACGCAGACGAACCAGTTCGTCATCAGTACGCTGCTGGGGCGCTGCGAAGGCGTGATTGCAGCTGACACGGGCCACATAAACGTCCACGAGAGCGGCGCAATCGAATATACGGGTCACAAGGTCATCGCACTTGAGAATACGGACGGAAAGCTCTCTCCCGAGACGCTGAAGAAGTACATGCTTTCCTACATGGACAGCGAACCCAAGAGTGCGATGGTCACTCCGAAGATGGTATATCTTTCCCATCCGACTGAAATCGGAACGCTCTACACGAAGGACGAGCTGACTCAGATAAGGGAAATCTGCGACGAATACGGCATGTACATGTACCTTGACGGTGCGCGTCTTGCCTATGCCCTCGCTTCCCCCAATACCGACGTTACGCTTCCTCTTCTCTCGAAGCTCTGCGATGCCTACTACATCGGCGGCACCAAGTGCGGTGCGATAGTCGGTGAAGCTGTGGTATTCGCCAAGGGAGTCGCACCGAAGAACATCGAGCAGATGAAGAAGCAGGAGGGTGCTCTCTTTGCAAAGGGAAGACTCCTGGGTGTGCAGTTCGATGCGCTCTTCACCGATGACTACTATCTTGTCTGCGGCAGAAAGGGAATCGAGACGGCAATGCGTCTTAAGAGAATATTCGAGGCAAAGGGCTACGAATTTGCATGGAACAGTCCCACGAACCAGCAGTTCATCATCATGGACAATGAAAAGATGAATGATCTGATGAAGAGAATCCGGTTCGAGAGATGGGAAGGCGTCGATGACAGGCGCTCTGTCGTCAGATTCTGTACCTCGTGGTCCACGGGGGACGATGAACTGGACGAACTCGAGAAGATGCTCTGATGGTGCCGCGGCGGAAGCTGCGGCATATTACATCACTCCACGCGGGAGAAGAGCATGTCGACGTCTCCGCCGCAGATCATGGAGAGGTCTCCCTCGGCGGAGAGGTTGTAGTGGATGATGTTCGTCTTCTCTCCTTTCTCCCACATTCTTCTGCACTCGTCTTCCGTCGCCTTCTCTACGGCGCCGCCTCCGACTGTGCCGTAGAATCTGTCGTCGGATGCACTGTAGAAGAGCTCCGAGCCCACGGCGCGGGGAGCCGAGCCTCTCTTTTCGATGATCCGGGCACATACTCCCATCTTTCCGATGACATTTCTGACATAGTCGGGAGAAATCGTGAAAGCAGTCTTCACGCTTCTGAAGACGGAGATGATTTCGGCCATGATGGATACCGCTATCTCCTCGGGAGTGACTGCACCGATTTTCATCCCGACGGGGGAGTGGACGAAGTCGAGTTCGGACTGTGTGTAACCCTTATTCCGCATCTTCTCGTATGTTGCCGCGACCTTGCCTCTGCTTCCTATCATTCCGATGTAGGCTGCGGGACGTCTGATTACCCACTCGAGAGCCTTCGAGTCGTACGAGTGACCGTGGGTCATTATCACGTAGTAGGGGCGGAAGAACCGGGTATCGGATGAGAAGAACTCGTCATACGGGCGGCAGATTATCTCAGCCTCCGGGAAGCGCTCCCTGTTTGCCGTCTCCTCTCTTTCGTCTATGACGGTGACCTCCATGCTCATGAGCCGTGCCATTTCATAGAGCGCCTTCGATACGTGTCCCGCGCCGAATATCACTATATGCGGTTCGGCCTTGATGTATTCCGCCCTGTACTCTCCGAGAGGTTTCTCCGAGTCGGAGTAGAGTATGTTTCCGTTCTGGATGAGTTCGACAGAGGAGCCGTCTCTGGATGTTCTCCGCTCTATGTCTCCGCTTCCGAGAGCCCTGTAAAGTATAGCGTAGTATTCAGTCTTCATTTTCGATCTCCCTGAGTATTCTCACTGTCGTTTCTATTTCGTCCTCTGTCGTGAACGGTCCGGGGGAGAAACGGAGCGTTCCCGTGGGGAACGTTCCGACTGCCCTGTGCGCCATCGGAGCGCAGTGGAGACCCACTCTGGTCTCGATGTTGCCTCTTCTGAGGAGCTCGGACGATATGTACGCTATGTCGTGCCTCGAGGATACGACGGAGACGACGCTCGTTCGGGGACCGTTCATTCCCGCTCCCTTTATCGCAAGCGACGGAATCGAAGCCATACCCTCCATGAGGAGCTGTGTCATCTTTCTGCAGTTGTCTCTCAGTCTATCCAGATTTTCAAGTGTGTACTTCAGCGCGCATGCCGTTCCGACAAGTCCGGGGAGGTTCTCCGTTCCCGCATCGAATCTGTCCGGAAGAGTGGAGGGGATGAGAATGCTGTCGCTCTCGCTTCCCGTTCCTCCTGCGATGAGCGGAGGAAGAATCTCCGCCGTTTCACGCCTCAGAATCACGCCTCCGAGACCTTCGGGGCCGAGGAATGATTTGTGGCATGTGAAGCACACTCCCGTGAGATTGTACGTATCCATGTCTATATCGACAAAAGGCGATGTCTGTGCGGCATCGATGAAGAACATCAGGCCGTGCTTCTTCGTGAAAGATGCCAGAGGTTCGAGATCCTGCACGCACCCGCTGACGTTGCTTCCGTGGCAGACAATCACGGCCTTCGTGTTATCTCTTACGAGGCTCTCGAGTGTGGAATAGTTGTTGTAGCCCGTTTTGTCAGAGGGGATCATCGAGTACTGTACTCCAGTCTGTACGAGTGTCCTCATTACTGCATTGTGCTCCGAGGAAGATATGATCACATGGTCATCCTTCGTAAAGAGCCCCTTGATTACGAGGTTAAGAGCCTCGGTGACATTGTTCGTGAAGGCGATGCACTCGGGGTGGTTGTAATTGTATAGATTCCCGATCATCTCGCGTAGGGAATATATGGTCTCGAAGAGGGAGAACGAGACTGCGCTCTCGGTGCGGTTGGGGTTGACGACACCGCTTTCTATGTAATTCTTCATGGCGTCCCCGACTCCGGGAGCCTTGGGCCATGACGTTGCTGCATTATCGAGGTAGATTCTCTGCATGAGATGATGGTAGCACAGCGCACGGGGGAAGAAAAGAAGAATGGAAGCTCCGTTTTTCCAGCGATGCTAAGTTTTTCGTAGTACGAAGAATACAGATGAAAAAGTCATTGTATTTTTCAAAATAATATGGAAAAATAGCGCTGGGTATAAAACTATGGATAATTCAAAATCTAAGATGAAGCCGGTGATCGGTCTTGTGATCGCCGGTCTGGTTGTCGGAATCTTTGCAGTGGTCCTCACTGCAAACGGAAACCCGAAGAACATGGGATTCTGTATCGCATGTTTCATTCGTGACACGGCAGGTGCCCTCAAGCTCCATACGGCAGGGGTTGTACAGTATGTAAGACCCGAGATTATCGGCATCGTACTGGGATCGTTCATCATCTCCCTCCTGAGAGGTGAGTTCAAGCCGCGCGGAGGTTCTAGCCCCTTCACGAGATTCATTCTCGGTTTCTTCGTGATGGTAGGTGCTCTCTGCTTCCTCGGATGCCCTCTGAGAATGGTCATCAGACTTGCAGGCGGAGACCTCAACGCACTCGTTGCACTTGTCGGTTTCATTGCCGGTGTCGGTGTCGGATGTCTCTTCCTCAACAGAGGTTTCTCTCTCGGCAGAGCATATAAGCAGAACAGAATCGAAGGCGGTGCATTCCCTGCAGTGACTCTTGTACTCTTCATTCTCTTCGTTGCAGTACCGTCACTCTTTGTATTCAGCGAGAAGGGCCCGGGCTCGATGAGAGCTCCGATCTTCCTTTCTCTTGTGGCAGGTCTCCTCGTCGGTGCTGGTGCTCAGAGAACAAGACTCTGCATGGCAGGCGGAATCAGGGACGTGTTCCTTCTCAAGGACCCGACACTCCTCTGCGGAAGCATTGCAATCTTTGTCGCAGTACTTGTCGGCAACCTCATCACAGGTAACTTCAACCTCGGCTTCACGGGTCAGCCTGTTGCACAGACGAACCAGATCTGGAACTTCCTGGGTATGTTCCTTGTGGGACTGGCATCCGTACTTCTCGGAGGATGCCCCCTGAGGCAGCTCGTAATGGCAGGTGAAGGATCTTCCGACAGTGCAGTAACGGTACTCGGACTCCTCGTCGGCGCAGCATTCGTCCACAACTTCTCGCTTGCAGGAAACGCAACTGACAACGGTCCGAACACATACGGAAAGGTTGCAGTCATCGCGGGAATCGTCGTTGCACTCGTCATCGCATTCGTTAACAGCAGAAGAAAGGAGAACTGAAAATGAAGGAAATAGACTGCAGAGGACTCAGCTGTCCGGAACCCGTAATCAATACCAAGAGAGCTCTCAAGGAGAGCCCGGACGGTGTCACGGTACTTGTTGACAACCGCGTTCCGCTTGAAAATGTTTCCCGCTTCGCCGGGGCAATGGGTTATAATGCTACATCCGTGGAGAAGAACGGAGAGTGGACAATAACAATAAAGAAGTAAATGAATATGTTGCAACGTTCCATAACCATTATGGAGCGTTGCTGTTCAAGAAGAAGATCGGAGAGAAATGTTTACTCAAGCCCGTGCCGAGAGTCCTTTCGTCCTCGTGCGGGACTGCGGCATTCTTTTCTCTCCCTTTTTCTGAAGATATGGTAAACGAATACCTTGAAGGCGTCTTCGTTTTCGAGAACGGCGCCTACAGGAGAATATATGGAGAAGAGTAAGAAGCGTCTGACACAGATGGTGAAGACCTCGGGCTGTGCGGCAAAGCTGCCGCCGTCACTTCTTCACAGTGTCATAGACAATCTGCCCCTGATGAAGTCCGAGAGACTTCTCGAGGGCTTCGAAAGCGCAGACGACGCGCTTGTGTATCTTGTGACGGATGACATCGTATCGGTACAGACCGTGGATTTCTTCCCGCCTATGGTGGACGATCCGTTCACATTCGGTGAGGTTGCGGCTGCAAATGCCCTCAGCGACATCTACGCAATGGGTGGAGAGCCCAGTGTCGCGATGAATCTCCTCTGCTTCCCGTCGTGTCTGGATCTCAGTGTGATGGACCAGATTCTCAGGGGCGGAATCGAGAAGGTTAAGGAAGCTGGAGCGGTGATTGCCGGCGGACATACGATTTCCGATCCGACACCGAAGTACGGGCTCTGCGTGACAGCGTTCATGAAGAAGGACGACATCTGGTCGAACACGGGTGCGAAGGAGGGGGACGTAATCGTTCTCACGAAGGCTCTCGGAGTCGGAATCATCAATACTGCGAACAAGGGAGGGGAGGCCGATGAGGAGGCCGTGAAGGCTGCGATAGACTCGATGACACGGCTGAACAAGCGTGCTCGTGACACTGCACGTTCTCTGAGAGTGCATGCTGCAACGGACATCACCGGATTCTCGCTCATGGGACACAGTACGGAGGTTGCAAACGGGTCCGGTGTTACGCTCGTAATCGACAGTAGTTCCCTTCCTGTTCTTCCCGAGGCTCTCGAACTTGCACGTTTCGGCTTCCTTCCCGAGGGAATGTATCATAACCTCGACTATGTTGCCCCCTATGTGAAGTTCTCGCCGACTATTCCTCAGAACGTGAAGGATCTCTCGACGGACCCGCAGACAAGCGGAGGACTTCTTCTGACAATGCCCGAAGAGGATGCAGTCAGGTTCACCCGGGAGTACAACGAGGACTACGTCCGCATTATCGGCGAAGTGAAGAAGAGAGGCGACTGGGCGGTCGAACTCAAATAGATAAAGATGCTCTTCCCCGCTTTTTCGGGGAAGCTTTCTTTCGGAGGAACGGGAAAGCTGCATTGGGGAATTCTTCCGATGTACAAATATTCTGCAACAAAACGCAACATTTTTACTTGCTATCTCCTATCTTTGATGATAAATTGTAATCAACCCAAAAAATGGAGGGCCAAAAATGGCTAAGAAGACAAAATCCGAAATTAAAAGCAGAATAGCCAAGCTCAGAAGCCTGGATATTTCCAAGATGTATCTCAATGATTTCTATCTCACATGGGACAAGACAGACGATGAAATCGCAGCAGTTTTCGAAGTTGCCGAGATTCTCAGGGGACTGAGAGAAAACAACATCTCCACCAGAGTATTCGACTCCGGCCTCGGCATCTCCGTATTCCGCGACAACTCCACGAGAACACGTTTCTCATTCGCATCCGCATGTAACCTCCTCGGTCTCGAAGTCCAGGATCTCGACGAGAAGAAGTCACAGATCGCTCACGGTGAGACAGTCAGAGAGACAGCAAACATGATCTCCTTCATGGCAGACATCATCGGAATCAGAGACGATATGTATATCGGTATGGGACACACATACCAGCAGACAGTTGCAGCAAGCGTACAGGAAGGCTACGACAAGGGCATCCTCGAGCAGAGACCTACAATCGTCAACCTCCAGTGTGATATCGACCACCCGACACAGACAATGGCAGACATGCTCTCCGTCATCAACTATTTCGGCGGTGTCGAGAACCTCAAGGGCAAGAAGGTTGCAATGACATGGGCATATTCCCCGTCATACGGCAAGCCGCTCTCCGTTCCCCAGGGCGTCATCGGACTCTTCACAAGATTCGGTATGGACGTTGTCCTTGCTCATCCGGAAGGATATGACATCATGCCCGAGTGCGAGGAAGTTGCAAAGAAGAATGCAGAGAAGACAGGCGGTTCCTTCAAGAAGGTCAACACCATGGAAGAGGCATTCAAGGATGCAGATATCGTCTACCCGAAGTCATGGGCTCCGTTCGCAGTCATGGAAGAGAGAACAAAGCTCGTCCAGGAGAAGAAGCTCGACGAACTCGATGCACTCGAGAAGAGATGCCTCGAGAACAATGCAAAGTTCAAGAACTGGACATGCACAGAAGAGATGATGGCTTCCACAAAGGA
>CAVILL010000036.1:0-20450 GCA_963643635.1 Sphaerochaetaceae bacterium
AACATTTTACTCTTTCCAGATAAATGATAATCCTAATTTTGCCTCAAGAAACAAATTTCAAACGGGCTGTCTCAGACAGTCAGTTCGTCGGGAGCACCGTCGGAGAAGTAGGAATTGAGGTCGCGGGGGTTGAATATGCCCTTGTTCGTCACGATTCCCGTAATGAGATCGGGCGGCGTCATGTCGAATGCGGGGTAGTAGCCCTTCACTCCCTCCACTGCCGTTCTCACGCCCATTGCATATAAGGTCTCGTCGGGATTCCTCATCTCGATTGTTACGGTGTCGCGAGTGGGATGAGCCCTGTCGGGAGCTCCCGTGACGTAGACGGGAACGTGGAAGTAGTCTGCACAGATTGCTATCTGGCTCGTTCCGACCTTGTTGAAGACATAGCCGTCGCAGCTTATGGCATCAGCGGCACAGGTAAAGACATCCACGTGCTCGTTCGCCATGACGAATGCGGGCATGTTGTCCGTAATCAGCGTCACATCGAAGCCCATCTGATAACAGACGGTACTTGTGAATCTCGCTCCCTGGAAGAACGGCCTCGTCTCGGGACAGAAGAGGCGGATGGGATTGTTCCTTCGTCTGCATTCCCTGAGCATCAGGCCCAGAACCGTCTCCGCATAGCACTGAGTCATGACAGTTCCTCCCTGGGGGAACTTATCCACAAGATTATGTGCGATTCTGTCGACACGTGCATAGCGCTCGTCATTCATTCTGACGACAAAGTCCCTTACCTCGTAGTCGGCCCTCTTTCCCTCTTCGAGTGCCTTCAGGGCAACCGGAATGCACTTTTCCGTCAGTGCCTCCATTCTTTTGCGGGTGGTGGGGCGGGATGAGGAGATGATGAGAGACGCCTTCTCGAGGAACGCCTTCGTCTCCTCGTACGACCTTCCTCTCATGAGGTAGCATGCAAGCGCCATTCCCATCGGGGCGAGAGTATACGGTCCCGTGGACTGCGTGACCATGTCGTGTATCGCCCGGGCAACGTCCTCGACAGTGCGGCATACAACCCACTCCGTTCTCTTCGGGTAGACACGTCTGTCGAGTACCCTTACTTCACCTTCGTCGTACCACGCCACATTCTCATACTGCAGCATGAATGCCAGATCCTTATCCTGTCTTTCCATAGTATTGAATATTAACCCTTTTTCCGCAGAATGGAATACTTTTTCATTTCGAGTACTTCTCGTAGTCGTAGGTACCGGTCTTGAGCGGTCTGTAGACGGTGAAGAACATCGTGAGGTAACACGCCGATGCTCCGATGAGCTGGCTGATGGCTTCTGCATAGAATACTCCGTAGACCCCGAGTCCTAGGCGTGGCAGCAGGATAATCAGCGGAAGTACCAGAAACACCTTCCTCAGTAGTGAGAAGAAAACAGCGCTCCTGGGATGATTGAGACCGACGAACGTAGTCTGTCCCGAGCTCTGGAAGGTCATCATGAAGAAGAGGGCAAAATATATTCTCATCACCGGTACAGTTACAGATACGAGCCCCTCGTCGGGTGTGAAGACACCGATGAGGACTCCGGGAAAGGCCATTACGAAGGCCCAGGAGAGAATGGCATAGGAGAGTGACATTACGGTCATGATTCTGATGGTCGAGCAGACCCTCTTACTCTTCCTTGCTCCGTAGTTGAAGCCCATGACGCTCTGGGAGGACTGTGTAACGGCACTTATCGGGAGGGAGACCATCTCACGGAGAGAATTGATGATGCTCATCGCTCCTATGTAGAGCGTCGACAGTGCGCCTCCGTAGAGACGCAGCGTCATGTTCGACGCAGCCTGCGTGAGGGAGTTCGTCATCTTGAACATGAATCCCGACACCCCGAGTCTGAGTATTCTGACGATGACTGCTCTGTCGAGGACGAGACGCTCAAGCTTCAGGTCGGATTTCCTGCTTCTGAGAAAGAGAACCACATAGAGACTCGATGCCGCCTGGCTTATCACCGTTGCTGCTGCAGCCCCATTCACGCCCATACCGAGAACGAAGATGAATACGGGATCGAGAGCGGTGTTGATCACGGCTCCGATTATGACAGTCATCATCCCCACCGTTCCGTGGCCCTGCATCGTTATGAAGGAATTGAAGCCCACCGAGATGAGAACGAAGACCGTTCCGAGAACATAGATCGAGAAATAGTCCACCGCATAGCCTATCGTGCTCTCCTCGGCTCCCATGAGGTACAGAAGAGGAGTACGGAAGATATAGAGGAGCACAGTCAGAACGACACCGGTGATGAGAGCCATCGTGAAGGCCGTGTTCATGATGAGTCCGGCCTTCTCATCATCCCCCTTCCCCCTCTCGATGGCGGCTATAGGCGTCGCACCGGAAGAGAAGAAGGTCGCGAATGCGGAAATGAACGAAATGAGAGGGAAGACGACCCCGACTCCGCTGAGCGCAAGTGTACCGTCTCCCTCCATATGGCCGATGAAGGCCCTGTCGACAGTGCTGTAGAGGACGTTGACGAAATCCGCAAGGAGCGTCGGCACGGCGAGTGTGAGTATGTGCCTCGTGAGACTTCCCTCACTGTAGAACCCCGTCCTGAGCGCCGTCATATTTTCTCCACAGCGTTGTTGATATATGTACAGAATCTTATCGGATAACCGTTGTCGATGATCTCCTCCCCTTCCTCGAGGAGCGTCCACGACGGATTCTCGTCGAGGTTGTCGAAGAACACCTCCGCCCCGCCGTCTGCATCGACTTTCGTGAGAAGCACCTTAGAGCAGTACGGGAGAAGCGTGTGATACATCATCGCGCCTCCGATGACGAAAACGTCGTCACTGTCGTACTTCCTTATTTCCCCGAAGAGCCCGTCAAGCGTCTCCACAAGCGTGAAGCCGTCCCTTTCCGCCCTTTCCCTGTCACCTTCCGGCCAGAGGACGATGTTCGTCCTCTTCTTCAGGGGCTTACCCTCCGGAAAGGAGAGAAGCGTGTTCGAGCCCATGACGACGACCCTGCCCAGGGTTGTCGAACGGAAGAACTTCATATCGAGAGGGAGGCGGAACATGAGGTCGTTTCTCTTTCCTATCCCCCAGTTTCTGTCACAGTGCAATATGGCCTGCATCATTCCTCCTAGATGGCGACGGGTATGTCGTACTTCTTCGGGTTGTACTTATAGCCCGAGAGCGAGAAGTCGTCGAGAGTGAAGGAGTAGAAATCGGTCTTATCCCCGTTCATTCTGAACTCCGGTGCCGGGTACTGAGAAGATTCGATTATCTCCTTCACAATCGGAATGTGCCTGTCGTAGATGTGGGCATCGGCGATTACGTGCACGAGCTCCCCCGCCTCGAGCCCGCTGACCTGAGCCATCATATACATGAGAACAGCGTACTGCACCACATTCCAGTTGTTCGCGGTGAGCATGTCCTGGCTGCGCTGATTGAGTATTCCGTTGAGGGTATGTCCCGAGACATTGAAGGTCATGGAGTACGCACAGGGATAGAGATTCATCTCTGAGAGGTCATGATGGTTGTATATGTTCGTCATGATCCTCCTCGACTGCGGATTGTGCCTGAGATCGTACAGGACTCTGTCGACCTGGTCGAAGTCACCCTCCCTGTAGTGGTGCTTCACCCCCAGCTGGTAGCCGTAGGCCTTACCGATGGAACCGGAGTCGTCAGCCCAACTGTCCCAGACATGACTTCTGAGGTCGTGGACGTTGTTCGACTTCTTCTGCCAGATCCACAGCATCTCGTCGATGGCGCTCTTTAGATATGTGCGCCTTATGGTGATTATCGGGAACTCCTTTCTCAGGTCGTAGCGGTTGACTATTCCGAATTTCTTGATTGTGTGGGCGGGAGTCCCGTCACTCCAGTGCGGTCTGACATCCATCTCGTCGTCAGAGACGCCGGATGAAAGAATCTCATTGATGTTGCTTATGAAAATCTCGTCTGCTCTGCTCATGATTATTTCCTGCTTATTTTTTTTCTTATGTATGTCAGCCAGCTTTTCAGAAGATGACGGCCCGAACGCTTTCTGACATCATCCACCGCATCCTCCTGGGAAGCATAGGCATCGGTACGCTTCATCTCGTCCCAGCGCCTCACGACCCACATGTAGACGTCGGCCTCGGTGTAACCGGGGAAGTGCGAGAGGAGGTGTTTCCTGTCAAGGGCTTCGACTATCGGACTGTATATGTTCCTGTACCAGCTCACCGCACCTTCCTCGAAGGTCAGCACGCGGTCATTGAGGTGTTCGTTGGCATAGTATTTGTGAACGAGTATGTGATTCACCATCTCGGGGTACGAACCCGGAGTCGTGAAGACTATCCTATCCATGGGAAGGTATGTGGGATTGTACTGTTCGATGAATCTCTTTCTCTCACACTCCACCACTTCCTTCTTCACCTCGTTGAGGGTCATTCCCTCGTGAAGGGGAATCTTCGACGTAAGTTCGACGACCTCGGCGTCAATGAACTCCTGGCCGTTGGACTTCGCTACCGACACACGGTGGTTGCCGTCGCGGACGAAGTACCAGTCCCCGAGCTTGTAGACACTGATGGGTGGAAGCGTAACGTCGTCGAGTCTCGCGGCGTCCACGTTCTCCCACCTGAGCTTGAGGGCGTTGTTCCGGGGAAAGAAAGCCGAGGAGAAGTCATGGTAGCGGCTTTCGCTGCCGATGACATTCTTCAGCGGTATCGTCTGCATCCCCCTGTACGACTCGCTTTCGGGCTTCACGAGCTTCGTCACCTCATAGAACGACAGGAGCTCGGGATTGTTCCAGCGGAATGTCGAGAGAACCTTGTTCATCCTCGCTCTTCTGCGGGCACGGTTGAAGTCGTCGATTACCGTGAGCCTATCTGCCATTGTTCCCTCCGAGTGCATCGTCCTCCAGAAGATACGATGCGTATACGTTTATTATCTTCGTGTTTCCCCTTACTCTCACTCTTTCCGCATTCCTGTCGTCAAGGTGCACATGACCGTGGATGACGTACTGCGGCTGGAATCTGTCGATGAAGCCCAGGAAGGACTTGAATCCTCTGTGGCACAGGTCCGGCCCGTCCCCCATCCCCGCGGGAGGAGCATGGGTTATCAGGATGTCGAGGTAGCGGCCCCAGCGGTGTCTGTTGTACAGCAGCTGCGGCACAAGCTTCCAGATGCGGTAGCGCATCTGCCTTTCGCTGTACTGGCTGTCGCCCCCGTTGTAGAGCATGCTTCCCCCGAGCCCCGCAATGAGGAGCCCCGATTTCCTGTCACGGTAGCACCTGCCGTCTATGAGAAAGCCGTAGAACGGCTTCGACGAGTCGTCGTCATCCCTGTGGTACGGGAAGGACTCGAGCTTCATGGCACGTCTGAAATCCTTGAGATTGTGGTTGCCGTAGACGTAGCAGACGTCGCTGTGGAGCATCGTCGATACGTAGTCGTACGACTCGAGAGGCATATCCCCCGCACTCAGCACCAGATCCACCTTCCCGTAAATCTGTCCGACCATCGGTGAGAAGGCCATGGAGCGTGTGGTATCTGAAATGCAAAGTATCCTCATGATTCGATTATATCGATTTTCCGCCCTCAGAGAATACCGTTTGACTTTAGAGGAGCGTAAGAAGAGAATATATCCATCAACAGAGAAAAAGAGGGAACAACATGAGAAAACTATCCGTCATCATTCTGTCTGCAGCGCTTTTAATGCTTACAGCCTGTGTCTCCACAGCCGAAGTCGCACCGGCAGCCGAACCGGGATATACAACCGCCGAGAAGAATGCGGTAAGAGGCTTCCTCTATGTCAGAGAGAGGGCGGAGAAGATTGAAAGCCTCGCATCATCCCTTTCCCTTGCAGACGGAAACTCCAGTGCAGTCATCGACAACTCGGGATGGACAACGACGCACAGAAAGGAGACGGAAGTTCTCAAGGCGTTCATCGCATCCGAGGATCTTCCCGAGAGAGCAGAGATCATATCATTCACGTCCCTCAGCGGCTCATACTCCTTTCTTGACGGCGTAAGCTCCGTCGACATCACATGCACATACAAGTACCAGACAGCAGGGTCTTCGGATCTTCATGACGGCGAATACTACCTCAAGGGCACGGTCACGAGAACGGAAGGTTCTCTCACCGCATCCGCAATCGACAGCTCGAACGGCTATTTCGAAGGCCTCGAGTGCACGTTCTCAAACGGCCTCTACACGTCAGCTTCAGCCGACAGCATGCTCCCGGTGAATATCAGCCTTCTCAACGAGACGGCACGTCCGTAAGGGAAAGACAGACATTTCCGGACCATGGAGACTCCTGTCCCCTTCAATGAATCCGGATTAATCCCCAGAAGACAATCCCCATCACTGCCGAAATGACTATCATCACTATCGGTGATGGGGTTTTTCCGGTCTTTTTCCCGTACACAAGGTGAATGAGCCAGAGAAGAGCGAATACCGCAATGCTTCTCATGTCCACCGCTCCTCCTCTCACGAAGACGGAAGACGAGAGCGTCACTGCCGTTGCGATTATAAGGGCGACGACACAGGGTCTGACACCCGAGAGGAAATTCCTGACGGGACTGTATTTCAGAAGGTTTCCGATTAAGGAGGCAATGATGAGTATGATTATGAATGACGGAAGAACGACGCCGAACGTCGCTGCGGCACTTCCCGCTATTCCGGCCTGCTCCGACCCGACGAATGTTGCGGCATTGACGGCAACGGGCCCCGGAGTCGACTCGGCAACCGCAACGAGATTCACGAACTGTTCTTCACTCAGCCACCCCTCTCTGAGAACGGTTTCCCTGATGAGGGGAATCATGCCGTAGCCTCCGCCGAAGGAAACAAGGCCGATGATGAAGAAGGAGGAGAAGAGACGGAGTATGATCATTCCTTCCCTCCCTTCTCGAAAGCGGACGATACAAGGTAGAGAAGCCCCGAAATGAGAATGAAGAAGACGGAAGAGAACGAGACGGAGAAGAAGTAGAAGAGGATCGACAATATGAGAACCGAAAGGAATATGAACACTGCAAGAGGTCTCTTCCCGATATCCTTCATCATTCTCAGCCCCGCCGAAAGAATGAGGTAGACGACACATACCTGTATTCCGGAAAAGGCATACCCCACCCACTCAAGCGAGAGAAAATCATCCAGGAACAGGGAGATTACATAAATTATGACGAAGGACGGAAGAGCAACTGCGACTGTCGAGAGCGCTGAGCCCGCTGCCCCGCCGACTCTGTAGCCTATGTATGTCGCACTGTTGACGGCAACGGGGCCGGGAGTCGACTCGGCTATCGCAACCATGTCGAGGAACTCATCCCTGTCCAGCCATTTCTTCCTTACTACGAATTCATTCTCGAGAAGGGAAATCATCGCATACCCTCCACCGAAGGTGAATGCTCCTGTCTTCAGGAATGAGAGAAAGAGTGAAAGAAGAGTATGTGCGTCAGTTTTCCTTTTCATGACAGATGAATGAAACAGCCTCCCTTCATACGCGCTAAGGATAACGGTAAAGAATACCCGCTTCAAGACGAGGGTGCACTGAGCACTTCATTCCAGCATCCGGGAATGTTATCTGTTCCACCTCGCCCCGTTTTCGTCACGGTATTCCTCATGGTCCTTCAGAAACGGATGCCTGTCACCGCAGATTGTGTAGTCGCAGTAATCGTCCCTTCCGCATGTCTTCGTTCTGACAAGACGGGCATGTATGAGCTCCATTCCGGCATAATCTGCATTGCAGAGGGCGGGAAGGATATCTACAAGGTCGTGCTCCTTAGCAAACTCCGCGACGGGACAGGAATAGAAGCGGTACCTGATAGGCTCGCCCTTTCTGTAGGGTTCCACCCTCATGTCGTAGTCCTTCCATTTTGCACATTTTCCTGCAGAAATCCTGAATGCCGTATTCATGAGCCTCATGAAGACGGGCCTGTTGCAGTCGACGAACCCCAGCTTCTGAAACGACGGCAGAAACAGTTCTCCGTACGCCTTCTCGATTTCCTCGAAACTCGTCACATCGCGGCAGACAGTATAGTAGCTGAAGAAGGCGATGCAGTCGTATGTGCCGCACTCCCCGTTATGGAAGTTCTTCCTTCCTCCGAGGTCCGTACGGTAACCGGAAAGGAAGGTGACATACTGCTTCTGTACCTTCTCCCAGACTTCCTCGAGTTTCTCCTTCCCGTAATGCTTCTCAATCAATGCACGGAGGATATCCCTGCACCTTTCCGAATAGATGACGTGTACGTTTCTGTCGAATTCAAGCTCGCTGTCCTTCATGCAACCTCCAGAGCAGATTACATGTTAGTCTCGTTTAACTCAAATGGGAAGCACTACACGAGTTTGACGAAGAAGCCCCATCCCTGATAGCCGTCATACACGGGATAGAGAGGTGTCTGGTAGAACAGGCCGAGTTCCAGAGTCCACCATCCCACTGCTCTCCATCCGATTGAAGCCTCCGGCCTTATGAGAAGACCGTTGTGAGCAAGGTTATAGGTGCCGGAACTGGACTGGAACATTATCCACTGCTGGTACCATGCAGTGTTTATGCCCACATTCACGTTGAATCTCCCCAGCTCGTAGACCTTTATCTTCATCGAGAGTCCGCCCTCTCCGAGTTCCTCACCGCAGACGAGCTTTCCCGTGGCGGATCCCAGAGGCTTGAAGAAATGGGAGTATCTGAGGTACGCGGCAATGGATACAGTATCGACTCTGACTCCTATATCCCAGGTTCCGCCTATCGTCGGATAGCCGAAGATCATCGTACAGTCGAAGTAGAGATGGGACGAGAAATCGACAGTCACATCCTTCTTGAAGTACTCTCCGGAGGATTCCTCAGCTCCGAGAGAGAAAAGGAAGGCAGCAAGACACAGCAGAACAACAGTTAATTTCCTCTTCATACCTTCCTCCTCAGTTACCCCAGTAATAATACGTCCTTCCGTCGGACAGCATCAGGTACTCCGGCCCGTCGACGGCAGTTGCATAGAAATAGAAATCAAGCTCGTCAGTGCCTCCGTTCTCGAAGGTGAACGAGATTGTACCGTTGCATTCCGTAATTGCGTACGTCTTGTATGAAACAGTGTAAGAACCCTTCAGCGACAGCGTTTCGTCACTGACCGTGAATGTTCCGTTACTGCTGTCGAACTTATAGAGCCTGGAATAGATTCCGCTCTTCTTCGCCTCATCGCTGTCGAAATATGCGAACTGCCCGGCTATGTTGTTCGGAAGCGTTCCGCTGAACTTCGGAAAAATGCTCAGTACCCCTCTGACCTCATCGCAGGACGTAAGAGTAAGAAGAGAAAGTGCAGTAAACAGAATGATGATCATCTTCCTCATTTTGCAGCCACCTCATAAACAGAACTGCCGTCCCTATAGTTTATCGTCAGCACATAAATCCCGCTGAATGCCTTGTTCGTCACGCTCATCTTCTCAAGCGATATCTTTCCGCTGTACATACCGAGAATCTGGAAGCCGTCGGTTGTCGACTTGCATGTTCCCGTACCGGATGCGTTGACGTGCATCTCATAATTACCCTTGATGTAGAACCTGTCGCTTTCCCCGAAATTATCATACGTGAAGTAGATCTGGCCGCCGACACCTTCCATGCTTGCAGAGTATGTTATCTTTCCGTTTCTGTAATGGTCGGTATCTTCCGCACTGTCGAGAGCCTTCATCTGAGTCGAGAGATCCGAGGCATTTCCGTAATTCACAAGAGTTGAAATCTTCGACTTCTTCCAGTAACTCCTGTATGCCTCGGGAACATAGCTCTGTCTCTCCCACGGTTTGAGTCCCGCGGATTCGAAGATGGCTATCATGACTTCCGGGGTAACTGCACCGTAAGCGTCTCCGGTGTGCTTTATTTCGCCGATTGACCGGCCGAGTTCATCGCTTGTATCGATATAGTAGTCATAGACGACAAGCGGAGAGGTATCGGTATCGACAAGAGAGCCGTTGGCCTTGATTTGCTTCACGCTTCCGTCAGAGCCCTTTCTCGTCACGGTCTGACCTGAAGTGGAAGCTGTCGTCCACGTCACATGCACGGGATATACGCCCCGCGAGTTGGCACTTTCGCCGGAGAGAGGCTTTGTAAACTTCGAAGCTGTAATCGAATCAACCGGCTCCGGAATATTCTCAATCACATTCGAAACCGCTGCCGCTGTCGAGGTCGTTCCGTTCGATACGGAAATCTCGATCTTTCTTATTTCCTTCTTCTCGCCTTCCCTTGTCGGATTCTTTTCGACACTCATGAAGGTTTCAAATAAAGCAAACTCAGTCTCACTGTATTCCTCCGTGTCGGAAGTACCGTCCTTCAGAGTTTTCGTGACAGTGTATGTATATTCGGCCGTGCGGTCATTGTCTCCGGCTCCGACGGGAAGAGTATATGTAATGTCGTAGCCGAAATGTGAATCAGCACTGCTCGGAACGAGGCTCAGTGACTTCAGAGGCGAGAGAAGATATCCCGTTGCCGTTCCCGCCGCTGAGATGCCGATGTCATTACGTGCAGTCACGGTGTATGTGTACTCGACATTGGGAGAAACAGCGTTGTCCTGATAGATGTAGTAGCCCTCTGAATCAGTAGTGAGAGAAGCAAGCGGATCCGCTTCACCGGAAGCATGCTCACTTGTGAACACAACCTGCTCTGCACTTCCCTTGTATGATTTTCTGATTACGTATGTAACACCGGAAGCATCTCCGGAGACCTTGAAATGCACGTTGACAGAGTCGAGGCTCTCCCCCTTCTCGGCCTTCACATCGGGTTTTCCGGGAGCTCCGGGAACGAGGGTATATCCGCTTCGGGAGAAGCTTATGTCAGCCCTGGATCCCGTCGGTCCGACTCCGACGATGGCGAAGTAAAGTTCCACGCCCTTTTCCTTCGAATCAATCATGTATGAGTAGTTCTTCACGGCATTCCCGTCGTCGGCGTTCACAGTCGCTACAAGCTCGCTTCTGAGACCGGTTATCGAGGAAATGGTTGACTTGTAGATTTCATACTGGTCGACATAGGGCATCTGTGTCCAGCTTACTATGATGGCATCCTCGCTCGTTCCCTTTGACGCTTCGATGCTCTCTGGAGACGAGAGGATTGTTCCCGTCGATACTGCAGAGACCTCACCCGACTCCCCCGTAAGGGTATGGGCAGTCACTCTGTAGCTGTAGTACTTCTCGACTTCCAGAGCCGACCTGTCCTGGTAGGAATTGGTGATTATCGTCTCTCCGATGGTAGTCCACCTGTCCGAAGAGGACGGTGAAGCAGGAGTGTCCTTCACACATTTCTCGAGAGTGTAGTAATCTGCTCCGGTCACTTCATTCCATCTTACCGAGATACAGTCCTTGTAATATGATTTCGTGGCATTCACTCCGGTCGGAGCAGCTGTTGAAAACGGAACCGTATCATCTTCGACAGCTGTCGCACCCGACCTGTCGGCCGGTTTCGATATCTCGCCGTTCGTCATGAGGATGTCGGCATTGCAGGAGATGAAAAGAAGAGCAGTCAATAGGAAGAGTATCAGTTTTTTCATCACTACTCCTTACAGAAGCTTCGTCTTTATACTGCTGAGATCAACTGTCTTTCCGTTGACTGTGACAGTACCGGATGTGTTGTCCACACGGTAATCGCTGAAGCTTACGACTATATCCTCATACTTTCCCGGAAGCTGGATTACGATATCCTCGGTTGTCGTGACTCTCTCCAGAGGATCGTCTCCCAGGTATCCGCCGGTCTGATCCTTCTCCACGTAGCAGGAGATCTTTCCGGAAATCGTGTTCTCGTACGATGCATAATTCGTGAGATTGATGTATCCGTTGTTAGCGGGATTGTATTTGATGAAATCTGTCGTTCCATGACAGGAACTTGCTTCAAGACCGGACTCGGAGAGTGTCTTCTGGGAACTCGGCCACCATTCCCTGTCGAATGAACCGTCAACAAGAGTAAACACTGGCCTCAGATTGTTGAATGCAATCGACACAATCTCATCATCGGAGAGAGAGGCATACATCACATTCGTGGTGGCACTCGATGTCGTATTCTTCGAGCTGATTACCGAGTTCGAATTCCTTGCGGCAACACCGAAGGAGATTATCACACGGGCTTTGACAGCCGGCCTCGTGAAATAATAGGAAACGATTCCGTCTTCCGACAGCTCCGCAGAACCTGCGGAATATGAGGTAAGCCTCGTTGTGCTGATATCGCTGACGCTCAGAGTGGCAAACTCGCTTCCCTCGGTGTAGAAGACATAATCGGTTGCTCCCTCGACGGCTCTGAAGCTCAGCTTGAACAGTCCGCTGCCTACGTCGGACCCCGTCAGCCTCTGGGGAACGGAAAGCGCGTATCCGTAGTTCGAGCCGGATTCGAAGTAATCCTGAACAGGCCCCTCCAGACTTCCGGAAAGAGTCGAAACGGTGAAATCAAGCTTCTGTGTGGATGTCAGATAATCGTATGAAGTAGTCCCTCCGGAAACTACATCAAGATATTCCCATTCCCCGTCTGTACCGTGGTCTCTGGAATAGACGACGTATCCCGTGGCTCCGGGAACGGCATCCCAGCTTATGGTGATGAGATCCCTGTAGGCAGCCCTGGTTGCCGTAACATTCTTCGGAGGCATCAGCCAGTACCCTTCCACGACGGGAGAAGATGAAAGCGGAGTAACGCTTCCGACCTTCGGAGTAACGGAGAAGCTGTATTTCCTGGAAAGTGCATAACCTTCCGTTTCTGCAAAAGCAGATATTATTTCACTGTCGGCTGAAAGGACAAATGAGGTCTTTCCCGTAACCAGCTCCGAGAATATCTGCCTTCCCGAGTCATCATATACCGTGACTGTGTATCCCGTGGCATTCTCCACTTCGTCCCACTCGAGGAAAATCGAATCTGCATCAAGACCGGTCGGCCCGCTCACTCTCGGAGTGACTGTCCCGAGTACGGAGCCCGGAGCAGTCACCGTGTCATCCGTTACGGGAGCACTGTTACCGTACTTATCGACGACGGTCACCGCGAACTCATAGCTGACACCGGCTTCAAGACCCTCGACATTATACTCGACTGTTTCCGGATCACTGATTACTGCGCATTCGTTCCAGCTGTCCGAGCCGCTCTTCCTGGAGCAGACTGCATATCCTGCGGCATTATCGACTCTGTTCCATTTTACACAGACGACAGCGTTCGATGTATTCACCGATGCACTGATTCCGCTTACCGCCTTGAGAATATTTCCCTCAGCCTGCCTGTCTGAGTCGACAGCCTGGGCACCGCTGTACTGGCTGCTCTCGTCATCGTAATACGGGCGCAGCATGTAGGAATAGGATTCTCCCGCCTTCAGGGAATCACTGTCATCGTAGGTATAGACAACATCATCGGGACCGCCGGCGGCCTTTCCCATGATCTTTCCGTCAAGTTCGGAGTAGCTCGCTTCGCCCTGTGCCTTCTTCAGGACCTTTACATAGACGCTCGAGATATCGAGTCCGGCTTTCTCTATCTCTTCAGTATCGAGGGTCCACGAAACACGGATCCTGTCACTGTAGGCAGCATCATCCCTTGTCGCATCGATTGATGAGACGAACCTGACAGTCCTGACTGACGGATTGGTCGTCAGTATGCCCTCGACCTCGTTTCCGTTCCCGTCAAGCTTCATGGCAGCTGTTCTGCTGTTAGTCGCTTCAGTCTCATCCTTTTTTACGATCCGGATGTAGTAGATGAAGTTGCAGGCCTTCCTGTTCTCTTCTTCCGTAAGCGTGAAGATGTCAATACAGTCTCTGGCACCTGCGCTGAATACAACCGGCTCGGAGGACGATGTTTCCTCTCCCGTCTGATCGAAATCACATCTAGTCACCACAAACTGCATGTCGTCGGACAGAGTATGGTATGTCTCCCACTTCAGGGAAACGACATACTCTGCATCACCTTCAGTAACAGGGGCCCCTGTAAAGCCGCTTTCAGTCGTGACGATGAAGCTCTTCACTTCAGTATCCGCAACATAGCAGATATCCGAAAGACGTGCGGAGTCCACGTTCTCGTCGAATGTAACGACATTGTTTTCGCCGAATGTCAGAACGTATTCGGAGATGACGCGGTACTGGTAATCCTTCCCGGCCTCGGCTGTCCTGTCGAAGCAGGAATAAGTTCCGTCGGAGTCCGCTTCCGTGACATAGAGAGTACCGCCGTCTGTATTCTTCAGAATCGTCCACTCCGAAGATGACGAATCGGAAACTTCCCTTCTTTCAATGTAGAACTTGAGAACGGGATTGTATGACTCAAGTCCGGCATTTATCCCGTTCGCCTTCCATTTCAGCCCGATATAGCCGTCCTGTCCGGTTGTCCCCTCGAGAGACAGAAGAGCAGACGGATAATAATCGACCGAGTTCGTCACCTCGATCTTATCCCTGACGATTTCCTTTCCGTCGACGAAGAGAACAGCGGTTATCGTCTTCTCTTCTGCAGAGGAAAGAGGAATGACAGAGGACGCAAGAGCCTGGGGAAGCGTCTCACCGTTCGTGTAGTCCCCGTCATAATATCCGATTACGGGCTGAACCATGTTGTCATCATCTAGAACCGATTTGATTTTCGGGAACGAAGCATAGAGATAGAGCTGATTGTTTCTGATTATCGGATTAACGGAGAAGGAGTTGAGGACGACTGCTTCACCGACGGAGGAATAGGATGAGTACAGTATTGCTCTGTTCGAACCGTTCTTGTTCGCAGCTCTTACCCTGAATACGTATCTCATGTCGTCGGAGGAGACGAAATACTCACTCGTCAGCGTGCAGCTCGTTGTCTGCGTGACGATTGTCTTCGCCCCGGCTCCCGTGAGATAATCCTGGGCCTTGTAATATTCGAATTCGTAGTATGTAGCATTGTCCACAGTGGTCCATTCGACTGTGACCGACGGACTGGAGGCATCGTTGTTGACGATTATCCCGGTGATGGACGGAGCGGATATTGAGGTTATGTTCTGCTTGAGTTCAACCCTCTCGACATTCTCCGGTGCTATTGAACATCCCGCTGCAAAGAGCACAGACAGCACCAATAACGACATTTTTATATATTTTTCAAACATAGTTTTTAATATCCCTAAATAATTATCCAAGCGATAAATATAAAGATATGATAATCTTTATTCAATAGCCCCGTTCCCGTTATTACTACAAAAAAAGAAAATCTGTCATAAATACGGTTTCTATTGAACAAACGTGTCATTGAGCCGATTATTGAGTCATGAAGAAGACTGCAGCATTTCTCACCATACTGATTTTCGTGACAACGGTTCTTACAGCAGGAAGCTGGAAGGCTGATGTCACTCTCGGTGTTCCGTCGACTCTCGGAGCTGACTACACGGAAGGAAGATTCGAAATAGGAGCGAAGATACACACCTCCCTCGGTGCCGGCAGCATTCTCGCGGCCGCAGTCATCGACAACGACTCCCTCTCTGTCGGAGACAGACTCCTTTACGGAAGCACCCTTCTTCACGGCCTTTCCCTCGATGTTTTCTTCAGAGCTGTCGACACAGATATCTTCTCCCTCGATCTCGGACTCGAAGCTGCATTGCTCCATGCACACAGCAAAAAGGGTGTCATAAACCACCTGACGACAGGAGATCTCGGGCTCCTTACCCCGATAATGAGATTCAGCTTCAATGTGGGAGAAAGAAGCAGCCTGTACCTCTCTGCGGGATTCCCGCTCGTTACATACATAAACTACGGCGGAGATGCAGAGGACCACAACTATCTCGGCTTCGACTTCTGGGCCTTCACGCCGACAGCCCTCGGGGAGGTGGACGAAGGCGGATGGGTGAATGTTCCGTCCTGGAAGATTGCCATGCTGCTCTTCGCACTGAACGTCAGGATCGGATACACATACCGTTTCTAGGAGGAGAGAAAAAATGAAAAGAATGATTCTGCTGTTACTGCTTCTTCCCCTTCTCTTCTCATGCACCGTATTCGAAAAGACGGAGGAACCCGCAAAATATGAAAGCGTGGTATTCATCGGCGTCGACGGAGCCGGAAGCTGGTTCGGAGATGATTCGATAACGGGTTTCAAGGAGATTTTCTCAACGAGTTCCTCCTATACATTTCATGCAACAAGCGAAACGCCCTCGATAAGCGCCCAGAACTGGGGCTCCTATCTTCACGGAGTAAGCCCC
Organism: Sphaerochaetaceae bacterium; assembly: GCA_963643635.1. Classification (GTDB taxonomy): domain Bacteria; phylum Spirochaetota; class Spirochaetia; order Sphaerochaetales; family Sphaerochaetaceae; genus Ornithospirochaeta. The sequence continues at coordinate 16,041 of CAVILL010000036.1, forward strand.
GCTGTGCACAAATGCGTCAACGGAAGCATTGCCTGCGAGCGCTTTCCCTACAGCCGGTACCCGAGCGTCTTCAGCATAATCCGTCAGGTCTATCCCGATTCCGACCTCGTATCATTCTGTCAGTGGAATGCAATCAACTACGGTCTCGTCGAGCCCGGTGCAGATGTCTATAAGTCCTCGGACAAGAGGTTCTGCGACGTCGTCCACTCCCAGGAGGAGATAGAGGAGATGACACTCGGATACCTCGAAAAAAACACCCCTTCGTTCCTCTTTGTCCACATAGAGGACGCCGACTCGGCAGGACACTCCAAAGGCTACGGAAGCGAAGAACACCTTAAGGAAGTACAGAAGGCTGTGGACTTCATAAAGAAGGTCGACGAAACAATCGATTACAGCAAGACACTCCTCATCGTCGCAACGGACCACGGCGGAAAAGGAAAGGAACACGGCGGAGATTCGAAGGAAGAGATGGATATCACAATTGCAGTCAAGGGTAAGACCGTAAAGCAGTCCACGCTCTCCTCCTCAGTCACGCCCAAGGACATCGCCCCCGTGATTCTCAAGGCTCTCGGCATAAGGAAGCCGTCGTTCATGGAAGGTGAGATTCCCGGAGGACTCGAAGTTTAACAGCAACAGTTCAAAACATATTAATCGATTACTAAAGGAAACAGGCCCTGAGCAGCCTTCTTTCAGTCATTACAGTAAACTCGGATTTGACAGATATCATTGTCATCTGAGTTATCACTGGGTAGCCTGCTGGCAATGCGAAAACAGGCAGTGCATATTATGGTGGTAGTCGTGAACCAGAGCCATACTGATAATTTCAGAATCGAGGAAAACATTTCTTCTTCCTTCATGGACGTTCTCAGAAAGAATTCGGAAATAATCTACAGATAGATGACGAAGAGTGGGTTAATGTTGAGGACACTGACTGGTACAGGAATCTGAAAGCTTCCCGTACGCCTGCAGTGAATCTGAAGTTCTATCGCACAGAGAAAAGAATGACTCAGAAAGCACTGGGGGAAGTACTGGGAATAGAGAAACAGTATGTGTCAGATATGGAACACGGCAGGAAGGAAATCTCCAGGATGATGCAGACTACTTTAATGTCTCCGTCTCGAGATTCATCTGATTCCCGCTGCTTCAGAATATCCTGAATGCTGAGTCTGCTTCGAGGATTTGAAAGCTCAGAGTTTCACATCCTCGAAGCAGACATTGAGCCCCATTTCCCGGCACTGTTTTCGGAGCTCCTCGAGAGAAATGTTGCCTTCCTTCATTGCCTTGATCATGCCCGGACCGAAGGACATCCTTATCGGCCCCGGATTCATCTTTCTCTGTATTTCGTAAAGCTCCTTCGGCGTCCAGCCGCGGTTGACATAAAGGCGGGAGCTGTTTATGAAATCAGAGACAAGCGACATGAGATGATTCGCTTTATCAACAGGCATTTCGACTCCGACTTCGGTCAGCTTGTCCAGAAAGAATCTGATCATCTCCTGCGCCGTAAGCCAGCCAGTGAAGGCTTCTATCCTCAAATCCACCATGATACGCTCTGAATACGGCACCTCGACACTCTTTCTGAATGCTTCAAGAGCCTTTTCGCTCTTTGTCTTCCTGCCGCCCTCCACTTCTCCGCTGAGCCACTGGATTTCAAATCTGTCGTGTCTGCTGAGGTGTATGAAGTCGGAGAGCTTCTTACCCTTGTACGGAGATGCTTCCCTTATGAAGCTGTTTCCGGTAAGCAGAGAGATCGTATCTGCGGTGGATACGAGATTCTCGAGATATGTCCTCAGCGTCTTCTCTTCCTTACTGATGACATGACCCCTTATCGAAGTGAGGTCCTCGGGAACATAGAACGGCTTACTATCCTGCTGTTCGACGAGATTATAGAAGACATCGCGTCCCATATCATCGGTTATCTCATTCAGAACGAGGAATCTCTCTCCGTCAGAACGCTTCTCCCCGGAATAGAATTCGTCTATCTCGTAGATGCGGTAACTGTGCACCTCCCGCCTTGCGATGGATGAGAATGCATAGATGTCCTTTCTCTGGAGCTTCACGGTGTCTGTCTTGTCACCGAGCTCTCTGTAGACAGTCCAGAGATCCCTGAGCTGTATCACTCCGTAGAGGGATGAAGCTCCCTCGAAGAGCCCGGAGAGGAAACTTATCTGCTCCTCTTTCAGGCCGGACTCCCTGTACATTCTCTCAATTGTCTTCTCCGACAGCGGTTTCGGGTATGTCATGCTCTCTCCTCCAGGACGTGCGTCCTGAAAACAATTGAACAATGAAACGGAAGACAAGTAAAGGACTTTGTTCTCTATTCGAGCCTCAGCAGCACGACATCGTTAGTGGAGATGGCGAGTCTGATTACAGTTCTGCCGTTATCTGACGAAAAATCCACGTCTTCGCTCCTGAGCCTTGTCTTTTCCCTTATCCCGGCCGTCTGCTCCCGTGTCAGCAGATCGGGTTTTCCGAGTTTCACCCACCGCTCCTTCGGATTGCAGTGGCTGTCGTCTATCCTCTCTGCAGTCACTGACGAAGAGGATATGTTGACTGTTATCTCGATATCTGTCGTGTCGTGCCTCTCGTAATCGAAGTCCTGGGCATAGAGGAGAATCTGCATTCTCTTTCCATCCGTGAAGACCGCGTATTCGACATCGTCGTTCCCCGTATCTATATCGAGGCGTTCTCCATAAAGCTGAGACAACATTTTGAAAGCCCAGAAGTTCGGTTTCGGTATTCCGTCATTGCTTATGATTCCGTAGCTTCCGTGAAAGGGTTTTCCCAGAAGGAAAAGCTCCTCGAAGACATCGGAGCAGCACCAGAACATGCTGCCGTCCGTAATTCCCTTCGAGTCCAGTACGGTCTTGATGATGAATGAGGCAGAGTACTTCTCGTCGTGGACGGGAGAGCCGAATACGGCCATCGAGTTCCACTCGGTTATAAAGAGGGGTATGTCTCCCGCTTCCTCTCTCGCCTTTCTGTCCATCTCATGGAGAATTCCCCTTGTCCATGTGCGGTAGACTTCCGGACGGAAGAAGTAGGAAGTGAGGGTGTCACCGAGGTCGATGCTCTTCTCCGCATTCTCCTTCGTTATGCCTATCATTCTGAATGCATCCTTCACGCCGAATGAGTTGCCGAATCCGTCTCCGGGATAGTGGTGCGTCGTAAGGAAGTCGAGTGGAACATCGTTCTTCTCACAGAACTCCCGGAACTCGGAAATCCATCTGCAGGCACTTGTCGAAGGGCCGCCGACACGGAGGAGCGGATTGATACGCTTTATCGTACGTGCCGTCGCCTCGTAGAGTCTGAAATAATCCTTCTGACTCCCGTGGAAGAAAATCGGAAGATCGGGCTCGTTCCAGACTTCGAAGTACCAGCTTTCAACCTCTTCTTCCCCGTACCGCTCCAGAATGAAATGGAGAAAATTCTCTATGAGATCCGTCCAGTCATCCATCCTCCGGGGCATCTCGATGTTGTTTCTGTATCTCAGTCCCACCTTCTTTCCCTTCGCGATTGCCGACGGCATGAACGAGAGCTCGACAAAGGGCTTGAGGCCGCTTCCGAGAACGTTGTCCAGAACATTTGCGACCTGGCGGAAGTTCGTCTCCCTTATTCCATTTGCATACGGCATATGAGCGAAGTTGAAGTAATCCGGGAGCGTCTGGATTACATTCATGTCATCGTCGAAGATACCGTGGAAGCGGATATACTTCATCCCGAGTTCGTCGTGGGCGAGCCTGAGGTGTTCGCATACGTCGCTCCGGAGCAGCTGGAATGCATGGTCGTTTCCGAGTCCCATCTGCCACGAGAAATCAGTCGGAATTCTCCCTGCGTTTCTGTCTATCTCTATCTTCATCATAGATCTCCTCCGTTCGTTTCTATTATGTGCCTGTATTCCGCGGCCGAATCCTTCATGATTCTCTTCCCGTCGCGGTAGTCGACGTAGACAAGGCCGAATCTGGGGTCGTAGCCCTCGGCCCACTCGAAGTTATCCATGAGCGACCAGTGAAGGTATCCGATGACAGGTACGCCCTCCGCATTCACCTTCTTCAGCTCTGAAAGATACCGCTTCATGAAGTCAGTGCGTCCCGGGTCGTGTACGAGGCCGTCGAGAGAGACAGCGTCATTTGCCGCAAGTCCGTTCTCCGTAATCATTATCGGAAGCCTGTAACGCTCGTAGATGAACTTCACGTTCCAGTACATGCACTTCTCGTCAATGACCCATCCCAGCGTATTCTTCGGCGTTCCCGGAGCGGGAGCAGTTCCGCCTCCCCACCCGGCATGGTTGTAGCTTGTGTAGATGTTGAGACCGATGAAGTCGAGCTTCTGACAGATACGGGGAATATCCTTCTCTCTTATGGAATATATGCCGTATGCCCTGACGCTCTCGCCCTTCAGCATCGGATCCAT
>CAVILL010000037.1:0-19382 GCA_963643635.1 Sphaerochaetaceae bacterium
TCTTTATAAGACAAGCCTTTGAAAAAGTTGCGACAGTGTCGCAACTTTTTATACCATTCATTATCTGACTACTTCCTGTCCAGACTGAAATCAAAGCTGCAAAAGCCATTCTTCCTGTCGTCACCGAAAAATCTATTATTAATTCTATTGCAGAACAAAAGCACATACGCTATATTTATGCTATATAACGGTTATTGATGTATGAAACTTTCAGAAAAGATAAAAATGATAAGAAAAACCTTTTTTTTAAGTCAGGATGCTTTTGCAAAAGAAATCGGTGTAGCTTTTTCAACGGTGAACAGATGGGAGAACGGCAGAACAGAACCTAATTACAAGGATCTGAAAACCCTGGATGATTTCTGCAGAAAACATGATATCAAACTGTCACTGACAGATTCGGAAATATAGTAACTTATTGTATAATAAGATATTAAAAGAGCAGCAATACTGTCGTAAACTTTTATGGAGGAAGTCATAATGAAGCAAATACAGTTACCAGCAAAATATTCGGGTATTCTCAAGAATCTTTCCTCAATCATAGAACAGAAAAGAACAAATGCAAAAATTGCATTGAATAATGAACAGCTTATGATGTACTGGGAAATCGGGCGACTTCTCGTTGATGATATTCTGGAAAAAGAGAAACCCCAATACGGCAAGGAGATTATCGGAGAAATAAGCCTGCGCCTTACAGAGCAGTACGGAAGAGGATACGATAAATCTGCTGTCTTTAGAATGATTAGTTTCTATAAGGAATTCCCCGAAATCGAAAAAGTGGCGACACTGTCGCAACAATTGACATGGTCCCATTTCATAGAACTGATTTCCATAGAGGATAAGCAGAAAAGAGATTTCTATGCTGTTATGTGCCGCAACGAAAACTGGAGCGTACGTACACTGCGTGAACGCAAGAAAAGCATGCTGTACGAACGGACAGCAATATCGAAAAAACCGGAAGAAACGATTGCCAACGATATTGCTCTGCTTAGAGACGAGAAGAAGATGTCTCTCGATATGTTCTACAGGGATCCGTATATCCTGGATTTTCTGGGTCTGAAGGATACTTATGCCGAGAAGGATCTGGAAAACGCCATACTTGATGAACTTGAGAAATTCATTCTTGAGATGGGCTCGGATTTCGCCTTTCTCGCCAGACAGAAGCACTTCGTTCTCGACGGAAAGGACTACTACATGGATCTTCTCTTTTTTCACCGTACCCTTCGCAGGCTGGTCCTGATTGAACTGAAACTCGGAGAATTCGAGCCCTCATACAAGGGACAGGTCGAACTCTACCTGAGATGGCTCGACAGGTATGAAAGAACAAAGGATGAGGAATCTCCGATTGCCCTGATTCTCTGCGCAGAGAAATCACAGGAAACAATAGAGCTGATGGAACTCAGCGAAGGGAACATCCATGTGGGACAGTATCTTACAAAGATGCCTTCAAAGGAGATTCTCGAGAAGAAACTGTCCGAAGCTATCAGCAATGCCAGAGAGATGCTCAATCAGCGTGGGAACAGAGAGAACAAGCTTGAGGATTTCACTGACAGGAACAAAAACGACATATAAGCCAGTAAATCTTTATAAAACAAGCCTTTGAAAAAGTTGCGACAGTGTCGCAACTTTTTATACCACAGCATTGAGAATTCGATATGTCAGTCTTTGAGACAACCAATCGGAATCACAAACACTCCGTCACTGCGCCTGTATCCGTACTGAGTCCCGGTGATTATCAGCTTCAAATCCGGCATTCTGATTCTGCCCGGGGATTCGGCCTCGTTATGCTTTCGGATCAGATTCTCTATACTCAGCAGATTTTCAGCACCCTTATCAATCTCACTCTGTCCCCCGCTTGAACTCAATCAGAGCATATCTTCCGTCTTCGAGATGAAGAACTCCATCCGCCTCAAGGCCGGTCCGATCATGGTAATACGATACCGTTCTGTCATGAAGCGGGGAATATATCTTCAGATCCCTGATGCACAGTGATTCGAATAGAAAACCGAGAGTTCTGTAATCACCGGAAAAATATTCGGGGGGACACACCGAGAGCAGCCGCGGCAATCGACGGATCAATCGGATTCCTCTTCTTCGAGGAACGTATTGACGGAGACCATGCATCGATATCTTCGACAATCATCAGTCTCTCGGGAGCTGAAAGATAGTCGCTGAGTGCCGGTCTTGATATGTCACATACAGCAGTGACGTCAGCAAGTATCGTCTTCGTCTGGGCCTGCGTGCAGATATTTCTTGCGTATGATCTGAGAATCATTTCGGCCCGGAGCGGATTTCTCTTAACGCTGTCTATCTCGGAAATGTCTACCTTGCAGGTCTGGCTGAACAGCAAAAAGCGGCGGCGCGTCGCCACTTTTCAATATTGTCGTTCTACGTATCCGTACAGCTTTCCCTCAGGGCTGCTGTCTCCCGCATTCCCCGGATTCATCACTTGTCTTCACGATGACGTTTTTCTCCTCCGCTTCGGCCACGGACCTCTCGAGCATGGAGAGATACTGCTCATTGCGTATCTTCCGGAATTCGGGGTTCTTCAGGTTTTCGATAAGAGATCATGTGATGTCGTGTCCATATTCACATCTTCTCGATTTCCTTCCAGAGGCTCTCCTCGAGAAGTGTCCGGAAGCGCTGGGGCTCGTTCTTGATTCTCTCACCCAGTTCCTTTCTCGTCTTCGGAGGATTCTCGGCAAGGGAGAGAAGCGTATGCTTGTCCATGACGCGGGCGGCGGGGACGTTGAAGCGTCTGGCGATGGCGTCACGGGCAAGGAAGAAGGTCTTGAGATTCTCCTTCACAGCCTTCGGCATCTTTCTCCAGTAACCTATGTGCCTCCAGCCGGGAACGGGTTCCTTCACGGTGGTAGCCTTCTTCATTCCCGCATTCATCTCCTTAAGAAGGTTCTTTCTTTCGATTTCCTCCATAAGGACCTTCTTCAGCTGGAAAAGGTACATGACATCGGTCAGTGCATAGTCGATGAGTGTGATATCCAGCGGGCGCACAAGCCAGTTCGCCTGCTGGTTCTTCTTCTTGTCTATGTTGATTTCAATTCCGAGATAGGTCTCGATGAGCCCCAGGAGGTTGCCGTTGTACCCCAGGAGCATCGCCGGAACGCGGATGTCGAAGACATTCGATATCCTGAGGCCGTATCTCTTGTAGACGAGGGAGGCGTCGCTCTGGACGTCGAACCACACCTTCTCGCCGGGGGACGAGAAGAAGGCCTCGAGCCCCTTCGGAGTGACACCGGAGCTCCGGACATCGATTATGTAGTAGCCCTCCCCGTCATATATCTGGACAAGGCAGAGGTGCTCCCCGTAGATATGGAGATTGAACTCCCCCTCGAAATCAACCGAAAGCGGGCAGCCGTTCCACTTCTCGACGGCTCTGATTATCTTTTCATCTGTATCGAGTGTTGTGTAGATCATATCATACTTCCTTTTCCAGTTTTCCCGCGCACTGCCGGATTATGTTCTCCCAGCGTGACACGAACTCCGGCGGCGACACCGGCTCGCTCTCGGGGGCGTAGCTCAGGAGCCTCGCCATTACCTCGACGTCGCTCACGGCCGGGACCGAGATTTCGTACGTTCCCTCGTCAATCCACCTTCCATTCTGCTGAGGATGCCATATCTGGTTCGAGATTATGTTGGCCGCGACGGAATGGAAGCGCATGGTGTACCATGTCGGTTCCTTCTTCGCAGACGAGAAGATACCGTAACTTCCCTCGCTTTTCCCGAGCTTCTCGCTGTTGTACTCGAAGTGCTTATCGGTATAGGTGACATCCTGTATTCTCGAAAGCGAGTACGTGATTATCGTCCCGTACTGCGACTCGACCTTGAGATACCATATCTGGGAGTAGTTTATGAGGAGCATCGGGTTCACCTCGAGCTCGGTCTCCCTGTTCTTCGAGTTTATGTACCTCAGCCTTACCGTCCGCCGTTCCTTTATGGCATTGACTATCTTCGTAAATACGGAATAATTCACCTTCTCAAGTGCAGTATATGAATACTTCACTGGAACATCGGAAGTGTTCACAGAGCCGTCTCCGAACTGGGCCCTCAGGGGATTGTCGGCAGCGCGGGAGAGCGCATCGGCAATCGTGGAGTTGACGAAGGCCTCGTTGAGTCGCGGCTTGTCGCCCGTGAAGACGTAGTAGTTCTTCCCGCCCGAACGCACGAATTCGACTGACGAGGATCTGTCCATGTACCCGACATCGGTAAGGCGCTCGCGTATGAAGTCGATGTCTCTCCTGAACTCCCTGTTCGAGATGCCGTACTTGCCCCTTATGTAGGAATAGCTGAGTCTTCCGTCCTCGAGACAGAGGATGTTTATCATATCCATTATGCGTTCAAGTCTGCTCACGGGGCTATTATACTAAGCTCCGCCGTTTAAGGCCATCGGATAAGCGGAAGCATGAGCCTCAGAGATTGTGAGAAAAACAACAATTCCGCTTGCCTGTGGCCACATCCGGGTTTACAATCGGGTAATCATAATCACCACAGGAGGATAATTATGAGAAAGGTAATGACAGCATTACTCGCATTTCTTCTCATCTTCTCTTTTGCATCATGCGAAAAGGACAAGTCTGAAGATACCATCGCAACATATGAGAAATTCATTACATCGGAGAGGATTCTGTTCTATGCAGAAAGTCTCTACGAAACAACAGGAGCAGACGTGGGAGAAGGTGTTAATGCTCAAATCGATAAAGCTTTAATCAGAGACTACATTCTCGAAAGTCTTCTGAAAAAGCTTGATGCAAAATATGCGAAAATCACGACACCGACTGTCGAAAGCACAACAGGAAACATCAAGGCTGTTACTTCGGGGACAAACACCAAAATAACTTACGAAAACGGCGTTATCTCTTTCAAATACACACCCGAAGGAGCAACCGAAGAGGTAACGGACAAACTGACTCTCAATGGAACAATAGTACGTGAGGCGGTATCAAGCAGAGGCGACGGCGGAATGAAGTATACCTATGATCTGACCATCAACGGCAAGGCATACAGGCTTTCATACGAATATGACGGCGGAAAGTATAAAAGTGCAGCAGTCGACGGAAAAGATATCGATCTTACTCTTCTGAATATACGGTCAAAGTATCTTTGATTAAAGGAGAAACAACATGAAGAAAATACTGGTAATAACACTCTCACTCTTAATGCTTCTGGCATTCGTCTCATGTGAAAAGGACAAGACTCCGGAGATTACATCCACTTTCGAAGAATTCCTCAGAAATTACAGCATAGGAATGGCAGTCCGCGCTGAAGTCGTCAATTCCGTCAGCAAGGACACGCCGGAATCAAAGGCAAAAGATTACATTAAAGATTCAGTCCCCGAAATACTCAGATACCTCGGAAACGAATATGCTTCTTCAGAGACCACAGATGCGACAGGCACCATCAAGGGCGAATACACGGCTGAAGGAAAGACAATCCTTACATTCGACGATATTACAGCAAGCTACAAGTACAAGGAAAAGGGCGGAACGGAAGAAAAGACCGGAGAAATGAAGTTCGGCGGCACTATTTCAGAAGTAGAGACCGACGACGGATGGACAGTTGTCAGCACTCTCTCCGTAAACGGAACAGAATACGGCTTCTCGTTCACAGATAAGGACGGTAAGTTCACGGCAGCATCCGTAAACGGAAAGGACGTCAATCTCAGACTTCTCAATGCAGGTTCTGGTTTCTGACGGATCGGATGTTTCAATAACGGCTTCCCCGGATGAGGAAGCCGTTTTGTTATGTCCCGATACCTGTTATCTGAGGCCGTAGCGTGATACGAATGCCTCTGCATTCTGGATCGAACCGCCGGCAGCACCCTTGACGATGTTGTTGACGAGGAGGCAGAAACCGATCTTTCCTTCCTTCTTTCTGAGTCTTCCGGTATAGACGACCATGCCCTTCGGAGTACCCCAGAAAGCATACTTGGGCTGCGGGAAGGTGTTCTCAGCAGAGTACTGGACGGGCTGAGCCGGAGTCGAGGGAAGATCCACGGCCTCCCTGAAGTCAGCCCATGCCTTTATGATATCCTCGCATTCGACATCCTCCTCGAGGTCGAGCCATACCGTCTCGAGGTGACCGAACATTACGGGGACACGCACCGTGAAGGCATAGACAACCGGGTCGATGGAGAGAATCTTCTTGATTTCCCTGTCTATCTTCTCCTCCTCTCCCTTGATGAACGGAATGCAGTTGTCCGTGATATCGAAGGAGGAGAGACCGGGGTAACCCGCACCGGAAACACTCTGATAGCTGTTGACTGTTATCGTCTTTATTCCGAATTTCCTCAGCGGTGCGAGAGCCATGGCAAGTCCCGTCGTGACGCAGTTTGCGTTGGTTACGCAGAATCCAGTCTGCGGATAGCCCTGCTCACGGATGAGGTCCAGCTGCTCGATGTTCGTCTCCGGAATGAGGATAGGCACGTCGCTGTCGTAGCGCATTGCCGCAGCATTGGAGAATACGTAGAAACCGCTTGCCCTGAGCTGGGGCTCGGCCTCTCTCGCGACCTCTGCCGGGAGTGCGGAGAATACGATTCTGACTCCTTCCTCGAGCATTGCGTCATGATTGAATTCCCTGATTACCATATCCTTGATCTGGGAAGGCATCTCGAAAGGCATGACCCAGTGGGCTGTCTCGGAGTACTTCATTCCGACTCTTGCCGCAGAAGCGGTAACATAACTGAGCTCGAACCAGGGATGGTCCGAAAGCATCCACATAAACACCTGTCCGACAGCACCAGTTGCGCCGATTACGGCAACCTTGATCTTTTTGTTGTCCACTTTTCAAATACTCCTGAGAATAAAATTGACTAACTATATAAAATGAGGGTGGAAAGGACAAGATACTATTGATAAAAACATCTTGTTTTTTAACAGAATGTTATTATCGGAACAACTCATGCTATTTTCCGCATCCCGAACAAGATAACCGCTGCCCTTTCACAGCGTGAAACGACCCTTTCCCGATTATTGCCATACATTGTTAAAATTGATAGACTGTCTAATTGTGGTGGTCTGGCTTTTTTCAGGCCTTTCAGATTATAATAGGCTTTCCTCAAGGAGTTACTATGGCTGGTAAGAAAGAAAATCTCGTACTTGGTTTAGGCTGCATATCATGTGCACACAACAAGGACATCAACCTCTATAAGGATATGTACAAGAAGTCCACTGAGAAGATTGCATCTCATGCCGAAGAGGGAACCGAGTTCCTGAAGAACCTCATGGCTCACTCTCCCGAGAGAACGGAGTGCAGATTCTACAACAGCGATGACGGACTCCTGTGTGAATACTTCGTCGAACGCAACTACGACAGAACCGGAGAATGCCCGGATTACCTCCCCGTCAAGTTCGAGAAGGCTCCCGTCACACGCACCCGCACTGTCAGCGAAGAGGAAAGAGATACCGCTGAAGGCGACATGACGGAAGTCAGCGATGACGAGATGGAAGGCGAGAACGAAGACGACGAGCCCATCGAGATCATGGACGACGACAACTACGAAGAGAACTGAGCTCTTCCCGATTCATACTAAGAGGACTCCGGTCCTCTTTTTCTTTGTCCCAATACGATATTTCCATACAAAACAAGATATTACGACCCATCCAAATAAAAGTTGACTATACCCCCCCCCGGTTTAAAATCATTAATACCCGTAAGGAGGGTAGACAATGAAAAAATTATTAGTCATTCTACTTGCAGTATTACTGCTCGTCTCTTTCACTTCCTGTAACCAGGACAAGATTGACAATCTTGAGAAGAAAGTCGCTGAGAAGGAAGCGGAAAACGAAACACTGAAGGAAGAGAAAGAAGCTATCGTCAAGAACTATGAAGACTTCGAAAAAGTGTTGAAACTTGAAAATGCTGTCAGCCAAGCTTATACGAATGGCTGGGGCAGTAATTCCGCAGTGATATCTTTCACCAAAGTACCATGCGACATCAACGCCAGTTTATCATCGACCGTTGTGCCAACTCCCGGGTACCTTATGGGACTTTTACCCCTCGGAGAAAATGAGACGATAGATGATGGCAGCTTAGATGTGCAGAATGATGCCAGCGGAACGATTACAGGAGCCGTTGCAGGAACATCATTCAAAGACTATTCCGAGTCACTGACCTTTACTGATAACTCCTTTACCCTCTTATATGGCGTTAAAATCAAAGATTCGACAGAAACCAAGGCCAAGAGGTTTACGATAACACTGAGCGGAACCTATTCCATATCAGTAAAAGACAATGTCAAGAGTGTTTCCTTCAAGATGAAACTCAATGATACACCGTACGATATTTCATACAAAAAAGATCAGATGACCGGAAAATTCATCGATGCCAAAATCAATGGAAATGATGTTTCTCTCAGACTGCTGAATGCATCTCTTTAAAAAGAACAGTTTCCAGTCATCGGGAGCCTCATCGGCTCCCTTGTTTGTTATCAGATATTAAGTTATCGACAACAAAACACCTGCATTTACTCGATATCCGTCATGATGAATGTTACTTACTCCAGTGAAAAAGAATACCGCCCGGAGGCGGTTATTCTTTTCTCTGTTTCTTCTCTCAGTCGAGAGAGTAGACGTCGATGACATCCACAAAGCCCAGGGCCTGTAGGGAGTTCACTATCTCCACGGAAGTATTGTTCGTTACCGAGATGATTGATGCGGAGAGAACGATTTCACCGTTCTCTTCCTTTGTTATGCTTATGTTCTTCAGGATGAGGCCCTTCTCCTCGATCTTCTCTCTCGCATCGTCGAGGGTGAGGTTGTTTCTCGTGAGATTTATCCTGACTGTACCGTTGTTGTAGCTGAATGACTTATGCTCTCCGCGGTGTACGATGAGCTGGATAAGTATTATGAGAACCGTGCAGCATATGCCGAGGACGTAGAGTCCCGCGCCGATTGTCAGTCCTATTCCGACAGTCGCCCACAGGCCTGCGGCAGTCGTGACACCGATGATGTTCTCATCCTTCTTGACGAAGATGACTCCGGCTCCGAGGAATCCTATTGCGGAGACTACTCCTCCGGCGACACGGGAGGCGTCGACCTTGATTGATTCGAGAAAGAGCACATCCATGAATGCGTATTTCGATATCACCATCATGAGTGACGATGCAAGAGCGACGAGCATATGGGTTCTGAGCCCCGCACTCTTGAGACGGCGCTCTCTCTCCCAGCCGATGAACATTCCGCAGACCGACGCAAGCAGAATGCGGAGAACAAATCTCAACTGAAGTATATTCGTTACTGTGAATTCCTGCATAAGACAAACCCCTGTATCGCTATATTTTTAAGGCAGTAAAGAGATTAGTCAAGAGAAATCCTTTTTTTTCACTCAAATAGTCCGCCGACGATTACAAGGGCTAATCCCACCATAACCCAGAGTAATGACTGAAGCCTGTTCCGGCTGTGAACAACGTCGGGAAGAAGCTCCATGAGAAGAATGTAAAGGACCATGCCGAGGGCGAGGGACGTAAGGAATTCGACTACGAGCGGGCTCACGAAGGACTCCAGAAGCATCATCACGATTCCTCCGACGAATGTCGAAAGCGATGCTGTTGCTATTATGATGACACGCTTCCACTTCTCCTCGCTTCTTGTGGTTGTAGAAATCAGTATCCCCATAGGAATGTTGTGAAGAGCAACTCCGAGGGCAAGGAGAGCCCCCGATGATACGGACGAAGACGAAATCGAGTAGACACTCATACCCTCCACTATGTTGTGGATTGCGATTGCGAGCGTCGTCATGATTCCTATATGTATGAGATTACCCTCCCTCGTCTTCTCGCTTCCCTCGTGCTCTGGAACGAACCTGTCGAGAGAAAGGAGAATGAAGAATCCGAGTGCAGTCACGAGAAGGACCGCCCAGACGGGAACTCCGTTCTCACCCGTTCCCTCGATGACTTCGGGGATTATGTCGAATGCGGCAACGGCCGCCATCGCACCGAATGCGAGAGCAACGCTGATGCTCTCGATTCTTCCTTCCTTTCCCCCCAGGGAGCCAAGAGCCACCCCGATGAGGAAGACTATGCTGAGTATGAATGTAACAAGAAGTGCCGTCATTCCTTATTCTCCCTTTTCATGCAGTCGCTGCATTTTCCGCTGAGGACGGAGGAGTAGCAGCCCCAGAAGCCGAGCTTCGTCTCGAGAAGCGTCTCGATCTCCTTCGATGTCCCCTCGTCCATGTGAATCGTTCTCCCGCAGGACGTGCAGCGGATGTGCATGTGCCTGGGGCAGCTCTCCCTGTCGGAAATCTGGTAATAGACACTTCTCGAACTTCCGACCCCGGTCTTACGTAAAAGCCCGTCTCTCTCGAGGCTGTCCACTATACGGTATACCGAACTCTTCGGGACGGACGGAAGACGATTCCCGACGTCACCGGGCGTAAAGGATGAGGATGGATTGTCTCTGAAGAGAGACAGGACAAGATTCTTGGAATGAGTAGAGTACTGCACGGAAAATGAGAATAATTCCCATATTGGTATGTGTCAATCATCTTTACGGATAAAATGAGAACAATTCCCGTTTTTCTCCTCTCTACACACAAAAAACACCTTTCACACGTTGGTTATTTTCCCTTTGAGGATTATCTTTCAAGTCATGAACTGGAATAACTATAATTCAAATAACAGATTTTCGGCGCGTAACGGAGCTGACGAACTCTCGGTCACACTGATTGTGACGGGAATCCTCTGTCTTCTTGCCTACCCCCTGTTCACCATTGCCTGGCTCAACTACACATTCATCGCACTCGGCGCTGCTCTGATCGGCATCGCCGTCTGGAGGAGTCTCTCGACTAATGTGGGCAGGAGAAGAGCCGAGAACAGCTCCTTCCTCCTCTTCTGGAGAGGAAAGACGAAGGAGGAGAAGGAAGCCGAGAAGAAAAGAAAGATGAAGAGGAAGGAGGACGAGAAGACCTACGCCTACTTCTTCTGCCCCAAGTGCCGTAAGGAGCTGAGAGTTCCCCGCGGCAAGGGAAAGATCAGAATCAAGTGCCCCAACTGCTCCGAGCAGTTCATCAGGAAGACCTGATTCATGTTCGGCTACATCGTACTTTCATCGAATGCGGAGAAGAGCGAGAAGCAGACCTACCGCTCCTTCTACTGCGGCCTCTGCCACACCCTCGGGGAGAAATACGGAAAGGACGGAATGACGTGTCTCTCGTATGACATGACGTTCCTCACGCTCCTTCTGAGCGACCTCGACGGCGAGAAGGTTACAGAAGGCATTGAGCGATGTCCCGTACATCCTCTGAAGGCACACCAGTACTTCACTACACCGATTATGGATTACACGTCATCCATGCAGATACTCCTCTCATACTACTCCCTCATCGATTCGATTCACGACGAGGGAAAGGGAAAGGACAGGGAGAAGAGACTGAGGCCTTATGTCGGGGAAATAGAGAAGAAATACCCACGGCAGGCCGATGCCGTAAGGAAGAACCTCGCCGTCATCTCGGAGTACGAGAAGACGGGGAAGAAGGATCCGGAGCATACTGCGCTTGCATTCGGCAATCTCCTGGGCGAGATATTCGTATATGACGAGAATTCGTTCTTCAGGAACGACCTCTTCCTCCTGGGGTGCAGCCTCGGGAAATTCATCTACCTCCTCGACGGCTGGGATGACAGGAAGAAGGACAGGAGAAGGGGTAACTACAATCCCTTCGGGGACGACGTCACAGGAGACGAGGTGAAGTCCATGCTCCTCGATGCGGCATCCGCCGCGGGAGAGAGCGCGAGACGCCTCCCCCTCGACGAATACAACACGATTATCGATAATATCCTGTACTCCGGCATGTGGACGAAGTTCAGAGAAGAGAGAAAAGGCGGTAAGAAATGAGCGACCCGTATTCAGTACTGGGACTAAGCCGGGACGCAGGCGAAGAAGAGGTCAAGAAGGCCTACAAGAGGCTTGCGAAGAAATATCATCCCGATGTTACGGGAAACGACCCCGCTGCGGCGAAGAAGATGCAGGAAATCAACGCGGCCTATGATGCCATCATGAACCATAAGGACTACGGCTACTCCTCTTCCTCCTCGTCATCATCCGGCACCTACTCCTGGGGAGGCTTCAGCGAGGAGGAGAGCGGAGAGAGCAACGAGATGAAGGCGGCAGCCGCCTACATCAACGCACGCCGCTTCAGGGAAGCAATGCATGTTCTTTCGACTGTTCCGCAGGAAAAGAGGGATGCGAAGTGGTACTACTACTCCTCGGTTGCGAAGTGCTACTCGGGCGACACGACCGGTGCCTACAGTGATATCTCGGAAGCTATCAGACGTGAGCCGAACAATCCCGTCTACTCATCGTTCCTGGACAGGATCCGTAACGGAAGAACGTATTACACGGAGAGACAGACATCATACCCGTCATCCTCGGGCTTCTTCCAGTGCTGTCTGCCGATGATTCTCCTCAACCTCTTCTGTCCCGGTTATTTCTGTATCTGCTGAAGCGCTTCCTCGAGAGCCGTCTTCTGCGGCTTGAGGATCTTCGAGATGTACTCCACCGAATCCTCGAGTGACACGGGAATCCTTTTCAGGAGTATGTCTTCATATACTGTCAGTATTCCCGAAATCGCATAGTCGAGCACGATTGTGAGAGTCGTGTACATCTCGAATGTGAGAGCGGGCTTCAGATCTGCAAGAATCTTGTCGATTGCTCTGTAGCGCGTGTCGTTGAGAACCTCGTAGAACCTGTCAGCCTGTACGAGCTTCGCATAGTACCCGGGATCTCTCATGAGGAATGCGGTTATGGGTCTCAGGAACTGCTCGGGGGATACGAGGACCGCCGATGCGTCGTAAGTCGAGAAGACAGCCGCGATTTCATCCACCACGGACTCCGAGATGCTCTTGAGCACTTCGGATGTATTGGGGTAATGGGCATAGAAGGTTCCCCTGTTTATGTCCGCCCTCTTCACGATGTCGGTGATGCTGATCTTGTCGAAGGGCTTCTCTATCATGAGCGACAGAAGCGCCTCCTTGATCATCTGCTTGCTTCTGAGCGAACTGCGGTATTCAGCCTTCTTTCTGCCTTCTTTTTCCATCAAAATGCCCCTTCCTTTTTCAAAAATGTACAAACGTACGCCATTAGATTAAGGGTTTAAGAAGCATTTTTCAACAGAAATGTTTCTCCGCGTATTCGACAGCCTTCATAAAGCCGTCGTCGCTGACGTCAGCTGTAACCCAGTCGGCCCTGCTCTTCACGTCGCCGGGGGCATTACCCATGGCAATACCGAGTCCCGCGGTCTCGAGCATCTCCACGTCGTTCGCGCCGTCGCCGACAGCAACGGAGAATGATATGTCCTCCCCCAGAGCCTTCATCATCTCCGCGACCCCCGTCCCCTTGCTGAGATTCGTCATGCAGATTTCCGCCATGTCGCTCTGCGGAAGGCCCACGGTGTTGTTGACGATTTCATAGCGCCCCGAGAGCTCGGTGTGAGCATCCCCCATCATGTGTCCCGGAGATAAAAAGAGGAACTTGTCGACTCCCGGAAGGTCTTTTGGGAATTTATCGTAGACGATGAGATTGGGTACATCTATCGGCTTACCGAAGCTTTTCCTCATGCTCGAGATGAAGAACTCCTTCGCTTCGGCAGTCAGGTATGTCCCGCTGTCCGTCTGGATCATGAAGAGAAAATCCTTCTTCCCCGAGTAATCGATGAGGAAGGATATATCCTCCGCCGTCATCTTCCTCTCGAAGATGATTCTCCCCCTGAAGACGACCTTCGCACCGTTGGAGTAGACGCCGCCGTCGAATGAGATTTCACTGAGTCTCGGGTCGATTTCGGCTTCGCTGCGCCCCGTGGAGAGGAAGAAGCGGTGACCGCGCGACTGAGCCTCCCTCACGGCCCTCACCGCACTCTCCGGGAGTCCCTTTCCGAAGGGAAGAAGAGTGCCGTCTACATCACAGAAGAAATTCAGAGTCATGGAGGGATTCTATTTCAAAGACGCTGACTCTGGCTAGTACTCCCGGATATACGTCTTCTCTCTTCTTCCTTTCACAACTGTCACAAAACAAACAAATTAGCACATTGAAAAAGCAGAAGTTAGTCCAAGTTAACATTTCTCAGTCTCCTCCTATTGACGAAAGAAGGAGAGGAGCATATATTTCCGTTAGTTAGCAAAAACTAACCAAAGGACTGTGCAATGCTACCACTTTTTCTAGCAAAACCGGAAGAGGAAAACACGATAAAGAAAGTATCCGGCAACCCCGAAGTAAAGAGGCACCTTGAGGACATGGGCTTCTCCGTGGGGTCGTTCGTCACTGTCATCTCCACAAACAGCGGCAACGTAATCGTCAAGGTAAAGGAATCGAGAGTGGCCATCAGTGAAGAAATGGCCATGAAGATATATGTGTGATAAGGAAAGAGAAATATGAAAACACTCAAGGAAGTAAAGGTCGGCGAAAAGGCGACAATCAGGAAGCTCAACGGCGAAGGCGCCGTCAAGAGAAGAATCATGGACATGGGACTTACGAAGGGAACTGAAGTCTACGTAAGAAAGGTAGCTCCACTCGGAGACCCCATCGAGCTCACAGTCAGAGGCTACGAGCTCTCGCTCAGAAAGGCCGATGCCGATTTAATCGAAGTAGAATAAGGAGTTGGATTATATGAGTATCAAGATTGCACTTGCCGGTAACCCTAATGCCGGTAAGACTACTCTGTTCAATGCACTCACGGGTGCAAACCAGTTCGTAGGTAACTGGCCGGGTGTAACAGTCGAGAAGAAGGAAGGAAAGCTCAAGAAGAACACCGATGTCATCGTGACCGACCTTCCCGGCATCTACTCCCTGAGCCCCTACACGCTCGAGGAAGTCGTCGCGAGAGACTATCTCAAGAACGAGAATCCGTCAGTCATCCTCAACATCGTCGATGCAACGAACCTCGAGAGAAACCTCTATCTGACGACACAGCTCATCGAACTCGGAATCCCCGTAGTCATCGCACTGAATATGATCGATGTCGTGAGAAAGAGCGGAGACAGGATCAACGTAAAGGAACTCGAGAGAGAACTCGGAGTACCGGTTGTCGAAATCAGCGCCCTCAAGGGTGACGGCGTCGAGGAAGTCACCGAGAAGTGCCTCAAGGCTGCTTCAGGCTCACGCCCCGTTCCTCCGCACATCTACTCCGGAGCAACCGAGCACACGATTGCACACATCGAGGAAGCTGCACTCCATTCACTTCCGGAAAGCGAGCAGCGCTGGTATGCCATCAAGATCTTCGAGAGAGACAGAAAGGCATACGAGAAGCTCAACATCGACCAGGCTACACTCAACCACATCGAGGAAGACATAAAGAATGCCGAGAAGGAGATGGATGACGACGCAGAGTCGATCATCACGAACGAGCGCTACATCTTCATCGCTTCCCTCATCAAGAACACATACACGAAGAAGAAGACCGGACTCTCCACTTCCGACAAGATAGATAAGGTCGTGACGAACCGCTATCTTGCACTCCCGATCTTCGCTCTCATCATGTGGCTCGTCTACTACATCTCCGTCACGACAGTCGGCGGCTGGGCTACCGACTGGGCGAACGACGGCGTATTCGGTGACGGCTGGCATCTCTTCGGAATCGGAACGGGTGCGTACAGCGAAGATGCCGACGAGTATTCCTCCGCAGATACCGTACTCAGTGCATTCGCAGAAGAGAAGGGAATCGAATTCGAAGAATACGATGCGGAAACCGTAAAGAAGATCGTCTCGGCTTCAAAGAGCAGTGACGTCGTCACATACACAGTTGAAGACGAGGAGACTCTTGCACAGGAAGACGAAACGGCGACATATGAAGACCTCCTCGAAAGTGCAGAGACAATGGAAGAACTCGGCTATGCCGAACCCGATCCCGCTTCCTACGGTGTATGGGTACCCGGTATTCCGGCACTCATCGAAAGCCTCCTGGACAAGATCGGATGTGCTGACTGGCTCAAGGGACTCGTCCTCGACGGTATCGTTGCAGGTGTCGGCGCAGTTCTCGGCTTCGTTCCCCAGATCTTCGTTCTCTTCATATTCCTCGCATTCCTCGAAGGCTGCGGCTATATGGCAAGAATCGCATTCGTCATGGACAGAATCTTCCGCAAGTTCGGTCTCTCCGGTAAGTCATTCATTCCTATTCTCATCGGAACGGGATGCGGTATTCCCGGCATCATGGCTTCCCGTACAATCGAGAACGAGAAGGACAGAAGGATGACGATCATGACGACGACATTCATCCCCTGCGGCGCAAAGCTTCCGTTCATCGCGATGATTGCAGGCTCCATCTTCGGAGGCGCAAGCTGGGTTGCACCCTGTGCATACTTCCTCGGCATGTTCGCAATCATCTCTTCGGGTATAATCCTCAAGAAGACAAAGCTCTTTGCAGGCGACCCCGCTCCGTTCGTCATGGAGCTCCCCGCATACCATCTTCCGACAGTCGGTTCGATTCTGAGATCCATGTGGGAGAGAGGCTGGGCATTCATCAAGAAGGCCGGAACAATCATCCTCCTCTCGACGATCTTCATCTGGTTCACAACCTACTTCGGCTTTGCTCCGGAAGGCTTCAGAATGCTCTCTGACGAGGAAATCGAGTATTCCATCCTTGCCAGAATAGGTTCTGTATTCGGATGGCTCTTCGCTCCTCTCGGATGGGGCAACTGGCAGGCTGCCGTCGCTTCCATCACGGGACTCGTTGCAAAGGAGAACATCGTCGGTACACTCGGTATACTCTACGGTGCAACAGGCAATGCATACGCCGGAATCAGCGCGGCATTCACATCCGTCACGGGATTCTCGTTCCTCGCATTCAACCTCCTCTGCGCTCCGTGCTTCGCAGCTATGGGTGCCATCAGCAGAGAGATGAACAGCAGAAAGTGGACATGGGCTGCAATCGGCTGGGAATGCGGATTTGCTTACTGCGTGGCATTTGTTATCACACAGCTGGGTAACATGTTCACGGGAAGGGGTAACGTGGTCCTCTTCATCATCGCTCTTCTTGTAATTGCTCTCTATGTCTATGAGCTTGTCTTCAAGAAGGCAAAGAAGGTACAGGCATGAACGCGGGAACCTTCATCGTCCTTCTGATTGTGGTGGCCGTCGTTGCCGCCATAGTCATATCGATGGTAAGGGAAAGGAAAAACGGCGGCGGGTGCACGGGCAACTGTGCCTCCTGCGGCTGCGGATGCCACCACAGGAAATGAAACCTTAATCTATATAAGCCCGGGAGCCGTTGGACAGAACGGCTCCCTTTTTTCCGCTGCCTTGAATACTCTTTTGACTCCTCCTCCCGATACCGGCTATATTCATGTCACATGGAGGAAAACAAAGGTGGAATATAATCTCGAGAGGTTCAGAGAGGCCCAGAGAGACGACTACAAGACCGCCCTCAAAGAGATAAGAAACGGCAGGAAGCAGTCACACTGGATGTGGTACATCTTCCCTCAGCTGAGGGGACTCGGACACAGCCCGAGAGCTCAGTACTACGCCATCGCGGACAGAGCAGAGGCGGAAGCCTATATTCAGGATGAAGTCCTCGGAGAAAGACTTGTGGAGATATCGTATGCACTGCTTTCTCTTGACGAAGATGATCCGACTCTCGTCATGGGATACCCCGATGACATGAAGCTCAGATCGTGCATGACGCTCTTTGCCGCCGTCGCCCCCGCAGCAGACGTATTCGAAAAGGTCCTGGACAGGTTCTATTCGGGAAAGAAGGACGAGAGGACAATCGAGCTTCTGGGAAAGAAATAACCGCAGACGACAGAGAAAACCTCTCTTCACAGAGGCTGCATAAACGTTTCTTTCACCTTCTCCGGATAACGTCTGCGTCTGAAAACCTCATCATATGAACATGGCCATATACTGGGGAATGGTTATCTTTGCGTTGTCGACACCGAGGTTACCGTCTATCAGCTTATATGCATACGGCGGATGAAACTGCGAGATGAAATCATTCAGCGATTCTGTCGCTCCCCTCTTCGACATCACTTCCACGGAAATCACGGCATCGTCTCTTTCGAATATGAACTCAATCTCTTCGGTATTATCCTTCTTCTTGAAATAGTTGAGAACGAAACCTCTTTTATGGAGGATGTCGAAGATCAGATTCTCATGGATTCCCCTCTTCGCATGCCCCTTCAAGGTCCCCTCTACAAGGGCTTTCTGCGTCTCGAAACCGTACATGCTTGTTGTAAGCCCGATATCTGTCGTGTACAGTTTGAAGGAATCATCCGTTTCACAGGCCTTCAGCGGCATTTCGGGAAGGGTGACATTCCTTACCGGAGAGACAAGCCCAGCATCCTCGAGCCGGGAGAGCGAGTTGTCGTACTTTTCGCACTTCCGTTCTTCTCGACGGTTTTGTACCGGAACCTGGTATATTTTCTGGAAAGCTGCCTTGGAATGGACTTGTAGCATGCCCTGATTTCAGGTTTTTGCGAATTCTTCGCATAATGTTCGATATCATCCTCGCTGGAGCTGAATATCTTCTGCCGGGTATCATAAACCTTCTGGAAGTTATGGGTTTAAAGAAAGCAGTTGACCACCTCCGGCATCCCGCCTACAACCATGTACTCTCTGAGGTATCTCAGATACTTCTCGTTGATTCCGTCCTCTTCATTGGAAGGAACCTTCTCCTTCCTGTCAAAGTATCCCCCGAGCAAGTTTACCGCATCTCCGCTTACGCCGCCGGCCCAGAGGAATTCCTCGAAATCCAGACTGTACATCATGATTTCACGTTCGTATCCTGCTGGTATGGAGATGTTTCTTCCGCTTTCGTTTCCGTCCAGACTGCGGTTGTAATGAATACCCGGAAGAGAGCCGGAGGCAATGACATCATACTTTCCGTCAATCACCGGAAACCCAAGCGCTGTTCTTGCCCCCGGACATCTCTGAATCTCATCGATGAAAATCAATGTGTCGTTTTCAATCAGATTGACATTCGGGATATACAGAGACATGCGTTTATATATTTCCACAGGTTCCAGGGAACCTTCGAATATATTCATGAGTTCTTCAGATTTCTGAAAATTGATGTAGACATACTTCCTGTAGCTGTCCTTTCCGAATTTTTCGATTATGTACGTCTTGCCACCTGTCGGGCCCGTTTACCAGAAGACATTCCTGTTTTTTTGTTCTTTTCCACTCCATCAAAACGTCATACATCTTTCTCTTCAGCATATCTGCAGTCCTTGCCTATAATTAAAGTAAAATGCTATCACGGAAGTGACAATATAGAAAAATGCCACGAATTCGACGATGTCAGCACGAGGACCGTACGATAAAAAGTTGAATTTTCACTAAGATCAACAGAACAATCATCCCTTATCCTATTGTATCTGCTCTCCTCTTTCCGGTATGATTGACTCATCCATAGAGAGTACGTGAGGGACAAGCCCTGTGACCGTACAG
>CAVILL010000038.1:0-19212 GCA_963643635.1 Sphaerochaetaceae bacterium
AGTTGGCACTCACGATAAAACTGAACAGACAAACCACAGTGCCTGTAGCTCAAGAATTCTTCAAATGATAAGTGAAAACAACCGGATATCGAGAAAAGAAATGGCAAAAACGCTTTCTGTCAGCGAGCGCACAATCCAGCGTATTCTGAACACGATGCCGTTGGTACGATATGCAGGAAGTGGAAACAACGAACACTGGGAACTGGTGGAAAAAGAGTAATTCGAGGAAATACTCTCTGATGCGGTTTTCTGTCCGGCTATGTTAAATTTCCGTTTTCTTTCCCGATAATACAGAAGGAAGCGGCAGCCATGTGTTCCATGTTTTGCCTTTTTCCTTTATCATCCATTTAAGTCAGGAGGCGCAGATTCATGAACGAAACGCTTACTAAAGACTTGAAGAGAGTTCTCATCACCGAAGAAGAGATAAAGGCAAGGGTCGATGAGCTCGCAGCGGAAATCAACGAACACTACAAGGACATTACGGAACCCCTCGTTCTCGTGGGAGTACTCAAGGGTTCTGTCTTCTTCCTTGCGGATTTAGCCCGGAGAATCACGGTACCCCACATCGTGGACTTCATTGCGATATCGAGTTACGGGGCAAAGGGTGACAAGAGAGGAGAAGTGAGATTCCTCATGGACACGAGGGAAAGTATCACCGAGAGGCCCGTTCTAATCGTCGAGGACATCCTCGACAGCGGCCACACGCTCGACTATCTCACAAAGAACTTCCTCGCGCGGCATCCTCTCTCCGTCGAGAAGGCGGTCTTCCTGGACAAGCCCGGACGCCACGAGGTGGACGTATCCATTCAGTACAAGGGTTTCGACATCCCCGACGTATGGGTTGTCGGATATGGTCTCGACTATAAGGAGGAGTACCGCACTCTTCCATATATTGCGGAAATGATTCCAAGAAAATAAAGGAAGTATTTTATGGCTGTAAACTGCGTAGTAGGTCTCCAGTGGGGAGACGAGGGAAAGGGAAGAATAGTCGACTATCTGGCACAGGATGCCGACATGGTCATCCGCTACCAGGGCGGGGACAATGCCGGACACACCGTCGTGAACGAATACGGTAAGTTCGGTCTCCATATTCTCCCCTCGGGAATCTTCAATCCCGAGACGATGAACATCGTCGGTGCGGGCACCGTCGTCAACTTCGACAGAATGCACCAGGAAATTACAGATATCGAAGAAAAGATCGGACGCAGGCTCGACAACATCTTCGTCGATGTCAGGGCTCACGTAATCCTTCCATACCACATGGCCCTCGACGGAGCCGAGGAAGGGAAAAGAGCCGAGAAGGACAAGATCGGAACGACGAAGAGAGGAATCGGTCCCTGCTACCAGGACAAGGCTGCACGTAGCGGCATCAGGGCGGGAGACCTTCTCAACCCCGAATTCCTCAGAAAGAGACTCGAAGCAGTACTCGGGAAGAAGAACAGGGAACTCGAGTACTACGGCCTCGACACATACACACTCGACGAGCTTCTCGAGAAGTGCGAAGGATGGAAGAAGGAATTCGGCGACCACATCATCGACACCACGTCCGTCGTCAGGGAAGCTGTCGAGAACGACAGAAAGATTCTTCTTGAGGGACAGCTCGGAATCATGAGGGACAACGACTGGGGAATCTACCCCTACTCCACGTCCTCCAACCCCACCTCGAGCGGCGCATGCAACGGTGCGGGAATCCCCCCCAGGGCAATCAGAGGGGTCTACGGAGTCGCCAAGGCATACTCCACAAGCGTCGGCGGCGGTCCGTACATGACGGAGCTCTTCGACAGCGACGGAGAGAAGCTCAGGGACATCGGACACGAATACGGAGTGACCACAGGACGCCCCAGGCGCTGCGGCTGGTTCGATGGAGTGGCGGCAGACTACGCATGCTACATGAACGGAGTCACTGACGTATGCCTCACGAAGATCGACGTCCTCGACACATTCGATAAGATAAAGGTATGTACGGGATACATGATTGACGGCGAGCACTATTCCAATCTTCCCGATACCTCCCTCCAGGAGAAGGCGGAGCCGATATACACCGAGTTCGAGGGCTGGATGGAAGACACGACAAAGTGCCGTACCTGGGAGAGCCTCCCGGAGAAGTGCAGAGAATATATTCTCGCTCTCGAGAAGCTCATCGGAAGTCCGATCACCCTCATTTCCGTCGGTCCCGAGAGAGACCAGCTGATCATCAGGAACAGATAACAATGGAATACGACCACTCCACCTACATCTCCCCGCTTACATGGCGCTACGGCTCGGATGAAATGAAGAGAATCTTCAGCGAGGTTCATAAGCGTGAACTTCTGAGAAGAGTATGGATTGCGCTTGCCGGGGCTGAGATGAAGGCGGGGCTCGTAACGGAGGAACAGCTCGATGAGCTTGTCCTCCACAAGGACGACATCGACATCGAGAGGGCATCGGAAATCGAGAGCGTCATTCACCACGACCTGATGGCGGAAATAAAGACGTATGCTGAACAGTGTCCGAAAGCCGGAGGAATAATCCACCTCGGAGCAACAAGCATGGATGCCCTCGACAACGCCGACGCCGTAAGATACAAGGAAGCGCTCACGCTGACGCTTGAACACCTCGACTCTGTCATAAAGGCTCTTGCGGCAAAGACGGAAGAGTATAAAGAGACAGTCACGATGGCCTTCACGCACATACAGCCTGCGGAGATAACGACCATCGGCTACAGACTCAGTCAGACTCTCCAGGACCTCCTGGACGACAGGGAAGACCTCATAGCTATGATTTCCCGCATAAAAGGCAAGGGAATGAAGGGCGCTGTCGGAACGGGGGCGTCGTATGCTTCGCTCACGGAAGGTACCCCCCTTACATCGATGGACCTCGAGAAGATGGTGATGGATGAACTCGGCATCTCCGCCTTCGATGCCTCGACTCAGACATATACACGCAAGCAGGACCTCAGGATAATCCAGACTCTTTCCTCCATAGCCGCGACACTGAGTAAGTTCAGCCAGGACTTCCGCGTCCTCCAGTCGCCGCCGATCGGGGAATTCTCGGAGCCGTTCGGAAAAATGCAGGTCGGGTCCTCGGCAATGCCGTTCAAGCGTAATCCGATTCTCAGTGAGAAGATATGCTCTTTATCACGCATCGTGGAAGAGGCTTACTCCGCTGCCTGGCTCAACTCATCGACGCAGTTTCTCGAGAGAACTCTCGACGACTCTGCCTCCAGGCGTATATTCATTCCGGAGAGCTTCCTTTCCCTCGACGAAATGCTCCTCACCGAGAAGAAGGTGATCGAGGGAATGCAGGTCCACGAGACTGCAACGAAGAGACTCCTCGCATCCTACGCCGTCTTCGCATCCACCGAGAAGCTTCTGATGGAGCTCGGAAAGAGAGGCGCAGACAGGCAGAAGATGCATGAAACGATACGGAAGGAGAGCCTCAGGGCCTGGGAGTACGTCCAGGAGGGAAAGGACAATCCCCTCATAGACGAACTCTCGACAAATGAGGAAATCCTCTCCTATATGAGCAGAAACGAGATACTCTCCTCCCTTGACGCATCCTCCTACACGGGAGATGCGGTGAAGAGAACGGAAATGGTACTAGAAAGAGCTCATAAGGCTCTCGGCTTCTGAAAGGACAAAGGAGGTATTGCCTTCATACCTTCCTCTGAAGAGAGGCTCTCTTCCACCGCCCCTGAGTGAAAGCTTTTCCCTGAGAGTATTGAATTCATCCTTTGTTCCCACGAACATGAAGGTGTTTCCGGGACCGGTGATGAAGATCTTTCTCGTCCTGTCCGAGCATGCCGCCTCGACAAGGGCGTCGAGTTCGGAGTCGGTTGAATAAACCACGACAGAGCCGCTGTGAGCATTGAAAACGGAAAGGGCGGCATTCTTCATAAGCTCCCTGTTAATATGTCTGAGCTCCCTGTTCTCGTTAATGAGTCTCTCGAGGTCGGAGACAAACGATGAGTTTTCCGAGCTCAGCATCGCCTTCGCTTTCCCGAGAAGTGCGGCATTCTCACGCCTTGTCTCCTTCGCCTTCACACCCACACGCCAGATGGTTCTCGCGTGGCCGCGGATGGCATCCGAGCCCGTGTACACAAGTTCCCCGATTTCACCTAGTCCCGCGAGATGTACGCCGCCGCATGCGACAGCGTCAACGCCGTCTATGAAGACGACCTTCACCACACTGTCGTCGACCTTGACAGACCTGCGCGATATCTTCCCCGCGTCCTCTCTCGGCATCTCCTCCATCCAGACCTTCCGGTTTTCCCCGATGTGACGGATGCACTCATCCTCTACGGCGAGGAGTGTACTCTCCGGGATGTTGCTCCTGTCTGTTTCGATGGTAATCTCGTCTTTGCCGTGATGGACGGCTACCGTTCCTGTTCCGAATGAATTCCAGAGTACTGCGGAAATGAGGTGCTGCGCCGTATGCTCGACCATGCCGAAGAATCTCCCGTCCCAGTCAAGACGGAGAGATGCCTTCTCTCCGACAGAAGGCAGAGGCCCTTCTGTTATATGGAGGGGATTACCGTCCCCGTCCTTCTCAGTCGTCGTTATCCTCAACTCTCCATAGTACCCGCTGTCGCCTCTCTGTCCGCCGCATTCGGGATAGAATATGCTCCTGTCGAGATAGAAGCCCCTTTCCGTAACGGCAGTGACCGTTGCTTCAATCTCCTTCATATATGGATCGGTGTAGTAGAGCTTAACTGTTTCCATCTTCCTTCCTCCCCTGATGTGCCTTCGGAAGCGAGAGGTGCAGCTTGTAGCCCAGAACCCTCGCAAGAATCGTGAAGAAAGCCGTCACCCATATATTGACCGATGCATCGACTCCGAGATAGGAAAGGAGAAGATACAGCAGCGCTCCGAGAATGCTTGCAGAAGCATAGAAGTCCGAAGTGAAGACCATCGGCACATCCTTCGCAAAGAGGTCCCTCAACACTCCCCCTCCGACAGCGGAGAGGACACCGGAGAATATGATTCCAACGGGAATTATCGAGAGGGCGGCGGCCTTCTCGCAGCCCAGGGCTGTAAAGAACCCGAGTCCTATCGCATCGAGGAACATTATGTGGTCGGGAAATGAATCGACGGAGACATTCTCACCTATGAGAAACATCACGAGCCCCGCAACGAAGGCGACGGCGATGTAGACGCTGTTCTGGTAGACGGCGACGGGTACCGCCCCGATGAGGACATCGCGGATCATGCCGCCCGCGCAGCCTACGGTGATGGCGAATACGATGACCCCCAGAAAGTCCATATTCTTCTTGATTGCCTTTGCAGCTCCCGAGAGAGCGAAGACGAATGTACCGAAAACATCAAATAACAGTAAGACGCCGTTGTTCATAGCGCCTAAAGCTTAAACTTAAAGAGGAAAACAGTCATCACACGAACGATACAATATTCAGAGAGGAAGAAAGCTTTAAACTTTCTTGGAAGGTTTTCGACAAAACCTGTCAACTTTTTTTAAAGGTTATCCATAAAAGCTGTAAAGAAACTTAACAGCTTTTCCTTCTGATGATATAATCAGACCATGAGTGACATAAAGGAAATACTGAAGAGAATCATAGTCGAGAACCAGAACAGGGATGACGAGAACCTTATCAGAAGGGATCTGGAGATTGAAAGAATACCGAAGAAGGCAACTGTCGTACTCGGCGTAAGGAGAAGCGGGAAGACGAGTCTTCTTGTGGAGTACATCTCATCTCTCGTGAAGAACGGACTCGATAAGACCTCTGTCTGTCACATCGATTTCTCGGACGACCGTCTTCTGGAGATAAACACCTCCGGCAGAGCGGGAACTGTAGCGGATGCATATTACGAACTGTATCCGGAGAATCATGAGAAGAAAGTCTTCTTCCTCTTCGACGAAATCGACCGGCTCGATAACTGGGAGAATCTTGTGAACAGGCTGATGAACACGGAGAAATGCGAAGTCAACATCACGGGTTCCAGTTCTTCCATGCTCCTCAATGAAACATCCACAGTCATGGGCGGAAGAAAGATGGGCTGGGAGCTCTTTCCTTTTTCATATGGGGAATTCCTGAGAGCTAAGGGGATTAATGCCGCTGATCAGTACGACAGGCTCTTCAGGGACAGTCAGAGCAGACTCTTCGATGAGTATCTTGAAACGGGAGGCTTTCCGGAAGCTCTGCTCTTCTCAAGGCCGGAATCCAGAAGAATATTCCACCAGAACACCGCCAACGACATCGTCTACAGGGACATTGTCCTGAGGCACTCCATCTCGAAGCCCGAGCCGCTGAAGATCCTCATAAACGTTCTCTTTTCCAATATGGGATGCATGGTGACTGAAACGAAACTCTATCAGAGACTGGCGGGGATGAGAGTGAATATATCGAAGCCGACCATGACGCAGTATATAGGCTACGCTCTCGATTCCTTTGCCTTCTTCCTTGTCCCGATAAGAAGCTGTAAGATCTCCGTCAGGGCTGTCAACGGAAAGAAGCTGTACGCATCTGACCATGCCCTCGCAGCAGCGGTATCCAACCTTCGAGAGGATAACATCGGACAGAAACTCGAAAACATCGTATTCCTGCACATAAGAAGAATGACGAGTCTCGTTTTCTATTACAGAACGAAATCGGGTTATGAAGTCGACTTCGCATACGGAAGCGACAGTAGCATAACTCTTGTACAGGTCAGTGCGGTAATGAGCAGTGCGAAGACTGAGGACAGAGAGAAGAGAAGTCTCTTTGAAGCTATGGAGGAACTGGGGGTGAAGGAGAGCACTATCGTCACCCTCAGCGAAGAAAAGGAGATATCGGAGAACGGAAAGACAATCCGCATTCTTCCTGCATGGAAGTACCTTCTCTTTTCTTAACAGCCGGCGTTTTTGTGCTTATATTAATAGCGGAGGCTCAATATGGGTAAGATAAGAAGTGCCTGGGAGATTGCTCTCGAGAAGACCGAGAACATGGAAATCGACCAGGATAAGATAAGACACAGTCAGGATGTAGATAAAATCAGAAGAATCGCGGGACAGTACATAACGGCTGAGGATGCGGAAGCAGATGAGGCTTCTGTCGCCGATGCCCTCTCGGCATTCGACCCCGCGACTGTACGGGAGGCACTCGAAAACACAGTTCTCAACTCGCTTTCCCTTCCGCAGGATGAGAAGGCGTTCCTCACGAAGACAAAGAGGATCTCGACTATCATCAAGATAGCGTTCCCGAGTGAGGACCTGCTCTCCTTCTACTCCCAGGTGACAGAGCAGCTTTCGCAGTACCCCGCACACAGGGAGGATCTTATGAAGAGACTCAAGGAGCAGCTCGAACCGATGCTGAGGCAGAAGGAAGAAGCCATGAGGCAGAAGTACGGGGAATCGGTACATCTGACAGTCGAGAACGACAAGGAATGCATGGAGACGGTGAAGAACTATCTCGAGAGGCTCAACAGACAGTACGACGATACTCTCGTGAATTCGAAGGAAACGCTGAAGGAACTTCTTTCCGGGTTGCGCGGCTGACAAAGATTAAGGCTCCCGGAAAAAGGGAGCCTTTAATGAAGGTGTCGATCGGATTCGAACCGATGAAAAACGGTTTTGCAGACCGTCCCCTTAGACCGCTCGGGCACAACACCGGATGTGTGACTAACCATACCCGATTAGGCACGGTTAGTCAATAGACCGGAAATATTATCTTTCCGGCTGCAGACGGAGTATCTTACTCCTCTTCCGAGCTCTTCTGAGCATACTGGAGAGCTCTGACGGCGTTGTCGAACTTCTGGAACTTGCCGTTCTTGAGATGGATGACGACTCTCGTCTTCTGGTTCTCGGAGACCTTGATGATGTACTGTACGGCCTCAAGCTTCGTCTTGAAGTACTTGATGACCTTCGTGCTGCCCTGTCTCTTGACGCCCCAGCCCTTCTCGGGAACGAAGCTCAGCTCGTGAACGTCCTTTACTTCCTTTACTTCCTTCTCTTCCTTCTGCTCTTCCACTGCTGCAGCTGCTGCTTTTTCCTTTGCCATGATAAACCCCGCATCTTCTTTTTCGGACTGCACCGCGGCAGTCTCTTTGTTGACTACAGATTGTAACGTATTTTATTCTTTAGTACATGAAAAAGATTGCTGTTTTTGCATTAATTGTCCTTCTTTCGCTCTTTTCCCTTTCCGCGGCTAAGGAATATGTCATGTTCGGACCGAGTGCGGGCTACAACAGCGAAGCGGAAACACCGGAGCTGGGGCTCTTTCTGCACTACCAGCTCGGAGCGCAGCTCAACAGTAAATTCTCACTCGGATTCGGTACCTACCTCTTCTCCGACTTTCCACTCAGTGCCGTCAACGACAGCACGAGATACTCCAATACACTCAATGTTGCGATAGGCCCCGCATTCTCCGTCCGCATCAACTCAACACTCACACTGACATCCGTCTTCGGAGTCGACATCATGATGCTGACACCAAGGAGCGGCAGGTCATCGGAGGATCTCACGGGATGCGGCTTCGGCCTCTCGAGCGGCATCTGCTTCATACCCGAAAGCGAGAGGGCATCAACAGTCCGCCTGGGCTTCGTACTCGGCGGCAGCATGTCCGCCATCTACTATGAGAACAACCCGGACAGGCTCTCCTACTCCGGAAGAGCCTACTTCGGCTTTGTCGTTCAGCAGCCGTTCCTCGGAGTATACTATCCCGATATTTACGAAAGAGTGATAGACGGCCTCTACTTCAGGTAAAAGATATTCTCCCCGATTTTCCGGTGACTGCAGCCGGGAGGAGTCTCCGCATTCACAGTCAGAGACGGAAGAATCACTCTGACCTCAGAGTCTTCAAAGCAACTGCGATAAGCGAATCAGGCTCATCAATCATGAAGAGCGGTACGTTCAGTATCTTTCCGTCAAGCGACAGATTCCTCAGAGACAGTCTCACAAGGAGCGGAGTATTCTCCTCATACTTTCCGCCATACTTCTTCAGACCTGTCGCCCTGAAATCGGCTCCGGCCTTCGCCTCGACGTTATGTGCAGTGAAGCATTATGTTAAGTCCAACCGCACAAATCCTTAACTACCAAGAATATTCAGTCTCAGTCACTCAACATAGTTTTTTTCTGCTTTTCACCGACGATAAGAAATTCCCGAGTCTGCCCTGCCCCGCGGAGAACAGGCGGTTTGCGGCGCTTTGACTGTCTCCGTCTGCGTAAATCCTCGAGTATGAACCTTATAACTGCTGTGTCCTTCTGTGTACGTCAATTATAGACTTAATCCCAGGTGAAATCATCGGCAGTCACAGAATTTTCATTGATTATGTGATTCTCATCACGCTTTTCCCACTTTTTCTGTGATAACTCCGTTTTTCACGGAAAAAGCATCAGCACTTCCCGACCTTTGAGCAAATACAGAGCAGTCGCTGTCCTTTCACGGAATGTACCTCCTGATGCACTTCCGGGAATTCAGACAGTTTTCTGAATGGGTATTCTGCAAGCTTCGGCCTCCCGGGTAAAAGGCTTGATCATCTCTATACCCGGATCAGAACAGCAGTGGAAGTCAGATTCGTAAAGAGAAGATCCCCTTATGATATATGCCCGGAACCCCGGGCACTGCTGTTCACTGCTGTTCGCTGTCATCGACAGTCGAAGAGCTCTTGAGGAATATCTTGCGGCTGAGCTTTCTGATTGCGCGGAAGGACGTGTCGGCCTTGATGAGATTCTCATGCCTCGTGCGCCTGAGGAGGAAACCGTCCTTCGTCACCTCGTTGGAGAAGAAGCCGAAGCCTGCAATGCGCTGACTCTCTATCATCGTGTAGATGTTGCCGAAGTACATGACCTTTGTCTCTCCGGGGGCGAGGACGAAGTTCTCACTTCCCCTTTCCCCTGCGGCGAAGCCGAGGGAGAGAGATCTTATCTGGGGAGTCGCGCCGTCGAAGAGAGCCCACGGTGAGTCCATTCTCCCGTACCAGTTCTCGCCGATTGTCGAGTGCGGCATGATGTACTCGCTTTCATTACCGGTTCCCGGTGTGAATACGAGATAGATCATCTGGTCGGATGGATTGACAACGCTCACCCAGCTGACGCTGTCGCCGCCCGCTTCGCCCATTATGTAGTCATAGGTTCCCGTCGGAGGGGGAACGACGGAGGCATCCGCAGTACCGCCTCTGAGAAGCGGTGCAGACCTGAGGTCCTCGAAGACGACGTTGGGTACGAAGCGGTTGACGCCGCTCTCGCGGTACGTCAGAGGATAGACGGAGAATGCGTGAGAATTGGTGTTTATGTACGAGCCCTTCTCCACAAGGGGGTCGGAGAGCATGCTCACCCACTTGGCATTGCCCCTGAGTTCCGCATCGCCGAGATTCGTTATGCTTATTGCAGTATATACTCCGTCCTGTTCCGGAAGGATTAAATCGACTCTTCCCGCCTTGTAGCGGTTACCGGGAGTACGGGACTTCATCTCGCTGTACTTCCAGACTCCTCCGAATTCGTCCTCAGTGCCGTAGCGTCTGAGTGTCCAGTAGGTGTTGGATGTGTTGATTATATCGTCACTTCCCGATGGAAAGTTGAAGTACGCCCCGCCCGCCTGGTAGAGTCCCTGGTTCATTCTCCACCACTGTCCGTTCTCGTCGCTCATGACGCCGCTGCCGGTGCCGCGGAAGTACGGAAGCGAGAGAGGGGAAATCCGCGCGCCTGCGGGATTACGGACGCTGAGTTCGAGAATGACTTCCCCCTGATCCTCGATGAGGGCGGCGAAGGTTTCGTTAGACATGTAGGTTGCGTATCTTCCCTCCCACAGGGAGAGTCTTCTTATATCCATAACAATATAATAACAAGGGAAAACCACAAAGGTTACTTTCCCGCAGAGGATAATTCCATTAGAATGTGTACAATTACGGCGGAGGAAGAATGATTACCCACGACAACGGTATTTTTTACATAGAGACTGAAAACACATCATACATCTTCAGCGTGGCAGAGACGGGAGTTCCGGAACATGTATACTACGGAAAGAAGCTCCGCTCCCCCTCCTCGTCTCTTGCCGCGATGAGGGAAAAGCACCTCAGAGCTCCCCGGATGTCGACTATCGCAGACAGCGCCTACCAGGAGTTCTCCCTCAACGACACGCTCCTCGAGTTCACAACCGAGGGAAAGGGAGACTACCGCACTCCGCTGGCGGCTCTCTCCCTCGGGGAAAAGGGCGACAGAACATTCTATCCCGTCTACACCTCCCATCAGATAACCCCCGGCATTTCACGCTTCAGAGGTCCCAGACTCCCGCAGGCAGTCGCCTCCGAGGACGAAAGCTCGACTCTCAGCGTCACATATACCGACAGGGAGAGGAAGATAAGGCTCATCACCTACTACACAGCATTCTATAAGGCAGATGTGATTACGCGCCGCAGCGTCATCGTGAACGATTCCCAGTCCCGTCTCACACTGCGCTCTCTTCTCTCCTCCTCTCTCGACCTCCGTACACGCGGCGTGACGGTCACCACATTCTCCGGCTCATGGGGACGGGAGAAGGGAATGAAGACAAGAGAAATGGAGGAAGGCTCCCTTCTCGTCGAGTCGAGGACGATACAGAGCGGGGAATATGACCCCACAGTCATAATCGAGAACGGAAAGGATACGTATCTCTCGTCCCTGGTCTACTCCGGAGCATTCCGAACGACGGTGACAGAGACGACGAACGGCATCACGCACATATGTGCGGGAATAAACCCGGACATGTTCTCGTGGACGCTCGAACGCGGAGAGATGTTCGAGAGCCCGGAGGCGGTCCTCGCCTACTCGCCGTACGGCAGGGAGAAGGCGGGAATCCTCATGAGGAAGTTCATCGAGAACCACATACGCCGCGGCGTCTGGAAGAACAGGCTCAAGCCCGTCATGCTCGGTACCTGGGACACGCTCTCCTATGACCCGGACGAGACTGATGTACTGAAGATGGCTTCCAAAGCGAAGGACCTCGGAATGGAGGGGATAGTCGTCGACGACGGCTGGTTCGGCGCAAGAAGCGACGGAAAGTCCTCCCTCGGAGACTGGTACCCCGACACGAAGCACTTTCCATCGGGGCTCAAGGACCTCTCGAACGAGGTACACTACCTCGGGCTCATGTTCGGCCTCTGGTTCGAGATGGAGGCGGTAAGCGAAAGAAGCATGCTTCTCCACACCCATCCCGACTGGCTTGTCGGAAAGACGACAGAAGAAAGCGCGAAAGCGAACAGCGAGTATCTTCTGGACATATCACGTCCGGATGTGCAGGACTGGGTGATAGATACCCTCACGAGAATAATCGAGCAGGCAAGCATCGACTACATAAGATGGAGCCTCTCACGCTGCCAGGGCGACCTCTGGTCGAACGCGGGGGAGAAGGACAGCGGAGAATTCATGCACCGTTATGTCCTCGGACTCTACCGCATCCTCGATACAGTCACGAAGACCTTCCCGAATCTCTACATAGAAGCCACAAGCGCGGGCGGCATGAGATTCGACATGGGAATGCTCTCGTTTGCATCGACGATAGACGTGACGGAGTGTACCGACACTCTCGTCGTCATGAAGGCAATGGAGGGAACGGGAATGATCTACCCCCTCTCCGTCATGACAACGACCATTGCCCCGGTCCCCGACAGATACACTTCGCGCACATTCGATGACGAATCGGCATTCAACGTCGCAGTCTTCGGCGCCCTCAACTACTCGATAAATCCCCACGAGCTCTCGAAGACCCGTTCCTTCATACTCCGGCAGCAGATAGAGTTCTACAAGGCCTACAGAATCCTCTTCCAGTACGGAACCCTGCGGGTGCAGGAGGACAGTGACAGGAGAGTTGTGTGGACGGTATCGAACGGAGACAGTTCGGTAGTGATGATGCTTTACTACCTCAGGAAGATGGACGTGAACACGACGGCGGAGAAGCTTTACTGCGAATGCGCCAACGAGAACTACGACTACTCATTCATGGCCCGCTCACACATGCAGACGGGAGCGGACCTTGTCCTGAGGCCGCAGGAGATCGAATGCTACAATGTCTCGGGAGATGCCCTGAAGTGGGCGGGAATCACCCTTGCCGACAACTCGTCGGGAAACGGTCTCGAGGACGGGATGAGAACGCTCGGTGACAACACATCACGCCTGTACATAATCAGGAAAAGAGAGGAAACGAAATGAACAGAATAGTTGTTGCGGGAGGCGGTGTCTTCGGTACATCTGTTGCCGAACGCCTCACCTGGAACAGAAACAACGACGTTACGATACACACCATCGAGGAAGATGTCGAAAGAGACATCAACACGAACCATCAGAACACGAAGTACTTTCCGACGAAGTTCCTCTCTCCGCGCCTCAGGGCGACGATGGACGACTCGGTCTTCGAGGGAGCGGACGTAATACTCCTCGTACTTCCATCGAAGGTCATCGTACCGTTCTCAGAGAGAATCAGAAAGCATACGACGGGAAACCCGCTGATTGTCAACCTCGCCAAGGGAATGAGCGACGAAGGGGCCTTCATAACGGAGGACATTCCCTTCTCTCGCCGAGCAAGTATGAAGGGCCCCTCGTTCGCAATCGAAACGATGAACGGCTTTCCGACATCCTTCACCTTCGGTGGAGAGAAGAGCGACTACGAATACTTCCGCGACGTCGTTCTTCCCCACACGGGCTTCACGCTCGACTGGACGGAGGACACGCGAAGCGTCGAGCTCTGCTCGATTCTCAAGAACATGTACGCGATTGCAATCGGACTCGTTTCCGGAAAGTACGGCTCCCCTAACGTCGACTTCCTTGTCTACACGAAGGCCGTAAGGGAGATGAGAAAGCTCCTCAGGCTCTACTCCTGCTCGGAGGAGACGATCTTCTGCTACTGCGGACTGGGGGACCTGGGGCTCACGGCTCTCAACGACCTCTCGCGTAACCGCACCTTCGGCATGCTCATCGGAAAGGGATTCCTCTTCAACGAGGAGAAGAACGCCGCAACTGTAATAGAAGGCAAGAGAACCATCTCGATAATCGCGAAGAAGGTGAAGGAAGAGGGAATCGAAGAAAGCTTCCCGCTCGTAATGAATCTCTATCATCTGCTATATGAAGACGGAAAGCTCAACGACTACTACGTTGCTGCACTGAAATGACAATGGACAGAGCAGGAAGAAGAGAGAATTTCCGCACTCTCGTGACCCTCGCGCTCCCGATAGTACTCGAGGAGATTCTCTCGACTCTTCTTCAGTACGTCGACACCGCAATGGTGGGACGGCTCGGAGCAGATGCCACGGCATCGGTGAGTCTCACGAGCACCGTCAACTGGCTCATCTACTCCCTCTTCTCCTCCTTCGGCATCGCAGTGGTGGCGGTGGTATCGACAGCACTCGGCGCAAGGGATACAGAGAAAATAAGGAAGGCATCGTCGATGGCCTTCACGGTTTCCATTCTTGCGGGAATCACAGTCGCGGTGGCGGCGATAGCCCTCAGTCCCTTCATCCCGGTCTGGATGAACGCGTCCACAGAAATCCGGGAAAGCGCATCGCTCTACTTTGCGATAATCAGTGCGGCAATCCCGTTCAGGTCATTCATCATAATCGGAAGCTCGGTACTCAGGGCCGTCAAGGACTCGAAGACCCCGATGCTCATAAACCTCTCTGCGAACATTCTCAACATAGGTCTGAACTATTTCTTCATCTACACACTCTCCCTCGGCGTGAAGGGGGCCGCAGTCGCGACGCTCATATCGTACGCATGCGGAGCGGCGGCCCTAGCAGTCATCTGGAGACGGAAGAAGGAGGTAAGCTGCAGCCTGAGGTACCTCAAACCCGACAGGGCTGTGCTCTCGGAAACCGTGAAGATAGCCCTTCCCGCAGCGGCGACGAACACGACAAGCTGTCTGGGGCACATAGTATTCGCTTCTCTCGTATCTTCAATGGGAACGATCATCTTCGCAGCACACTCAATCGCACTCTCGGCAGAGACCATCTTCTACGTTCCTGGCTACGGCCTCAGGGGCGCGACAAGTACCCTCATCGGCATATCCGTCGGAGAGAAGGACGAGGAGAAGTTCCGCATAATAGAGCAGCAGTCAACTGTCATAACGATAGTCATGATGGCCTTCACCGGCGCTCTCCTCTTCTTCTCGGCACACACCATAATGGGCTTCTTCACCCCCGAGGAGGAGGTAATCAGGGAAGGAACGGGAATACTCAGGCTCATTGCCTTCACCGAGCCCCTCTTCGGACTCATGATAGTAAGCGAAGGTATCTACTACGGACTGGGAGAGACGAAGTTCACCTTCATAATCGAGACTATCGGAGCATGGGGAATAAGAATCCTGTTTTCCACTGTTGCCATAAAAGTCCTCCATACCGACCTCCTCGGCGTCTGGGTCTGCATGGCCCTGGACAACACCTTCCGCGCCCTCGGCCTCTCTCTCCCCATTCTCTTCAGACGGGGGACAAGACTCTTCAGGAAGAAGGCGGGAATCGGGACGGCGGAAACTGCCACTTGAGAGAAGAGTTTCAGCAGAAAATCATCATAATCAGCTAAAAGATGTATCTCTGACCGGCTTTTCGCTGATTATAATGTTTATACTGCGTAAATTTCCTCTCAATGATTCTTTACCGCTCCTTTTCTCTTGTCACTCCGGGGCCCTTCAGTCATAACCGGTACTCTGACCTGAACAGTCCAACGTATCTGCCGATGATCTTTTTCTGTGAGAATCCGATCTGAACATCAACGGAAATCACATTCAACCCTCTTTTTCTGTAGAATTCTACACTTTTTTCGACTGAAAATGATTTCAGGGACGGGAAAATCCCGTGGAATCAGGAACCACGGGGCTCTGTGTACGCTGTCAGTCGAGTTCGAAAACCGCGGTGACAGTTGCACTGACAGAAAGGTCTCCCTGATAGTAGGTTGTAGAAGCATAGCTGTCCGAAGCGGCAGCGGCAGTCTCGGCGAGCATCACCGCATTCTTGGAATATGAGTAGTAGCCGCCGTCAGAGCCTTCAGTGAGCGAGAGAACCTTCCCCACCGTCATCGAAGCGCCTTCTGCGTAATCCTCTGCCTTTTCAAGGGCATTCTTCGTCGCAAGGACACGGGCATAGCTTTCCTCGGCGGAGGTGTCGGCCTTCGAGTACGAGATCGAGGAAATCGAAATACCGTCGAGAACGCTCAGACGGTCATAGACCTTTCCGGCCTTTTCGATTCCGTTACGGAGCGTGATCGTCAGCGTCTGCGTCGCCTTCTGTCCCATGAGGGTACGGCCGGTATCGAGCCACTGGTAGTATGGAGATATGTTCATGTAATCCGTCGTGATCTCGTCGTCGGTTATTCCGTACTCGTCCTTCAGTATATCGACGGCATTGGCAATCATGTCGCTCGATGCATTCCTCGCCTCCTCCGTCGTTGCCTCCAGCGCCTCCGCCGTAATCGAGAAGGATGCGGTGTCGGCAATGACGGCAACCGTGCTCGAAGCCGTGACCGTTATGTACGGCTTCGTCTCTTCCTTCTCTGTCGTTGCACAGGACGTAAGCACTGCAAGTATGAGAATCAATGCAGTAATGAGTGTGAATCTTCTCTTCATTTAACTGTTCTCCTCAGTTCCGGATTCCTTTCAGCCTCCCTCATGAAGGCGAAAAGAGCAGAGAGCATTATCCCGTTGGAGTACTCCCCCTCTCCCATCTTTCCGATTACCTCCTCGACGGGCACGAAGAAAAGTTCTATCTCCTCGTTCTCATCGAGATTCTGCTCCCCTGTCCTTCTCAGGTTCCGGGCAAGGAAGAAGGTCTGTCTGTTCGTCATGAATGCGGGATTGGGATTGAAGGACGCAAGCTCTGTGAGGTCGCCCTCGTATCCCGTCTCCTCCCTCAGTTCCCGTCTCACTGCGTCTTCGGGGCTTTCCCCCTCTTCTGTTAAACCCGCGGGGAACTCGACGGTTACAGTTTCACTGCCGTGTCTGAACTGCCTCTCCATCAGAAATACGGGGACGCCGTCGTCACGCCGCATCCAGGGAATGACGGAAACCCAGTCGGGAAGAGCGAGAGTCACGAACTCACCGCTCTTCTCCCCGTGGGTTCTGTGCGAGAGATCCACGCTTAGAATCGGAGAAGTGAATACCCTTCTCTTCTCCCCCGTGTTCCACCTCAGCTCGTCGTCGCTCTTCATGCTCAGTTCTTTCTGCTCGGGCAGTTGGATGTGCAGTGTGCACATGCCTCGGGAGAGCATGAGGATGTGTCAGGTCTGTTCATCTCGCGCCCTGTGGTGCATGCATCTCCGTTCTCGATTCTGTCGGCTATCGCGACAAGAGCCTCGGCAGATGGATGGGTGGTATCCTTCACCCACTCCTCTCCGCTGTCCTCGCACTTCATGAGATCCAGTTCCATCGGAACGGCACCCAGGAAGGGTACGTTCATCTCCGCAGCCATGTTCCTTCCGCCGTTCTTTCCGAAGACGGGGATTTCGGTACCGCAACTCGGGCACCTCAGGCCTGACATGTTCTCGATGACGCCGATGATCGGAATGCCGCACTTCCTGGCGAAGGTGACGCTGCGTCTGGAATCGAGAATCGCGACTTCCTGGGGAGTCGTGACGATGACTGCACCGGTGAGGTCCTTTATCGACTGGACGACAGTGAGCTGCTCGTCACCCGTTCCGGGAGGAGTATCTATGATGAGATAGTCCAGAGTTCCCCACTCCGTGTCGCCGAGGAACTGTCTGATGACGCCCATCTTCATCGCACCGCGCCAGATTATCGCATCCTCGGGATCCGGAAGTGCAAAGGCGAGGCTCATCACCTCGATTCCGTTATCCGTCACGACGGGGTACATGACCTTACCGTCGGGGCTCATGAGCTCGGCGTCCTTCACCCCGAGCATCTTGCCCACGTTCGGGCCGTGGATGTCGCAGTCGAGGATGCCGACTGTCTTACCCATCTTTCTGAGGGCATTGGCGAGGTTGACGGTGACGGTGGTCTTACCCACTCCGCCCTTACCGGACATGACGACGATCTTGCGGCCGATCTGAGCCATACGAGCGTCTATTCTTTCTGTCTGCTGATCGTATTCGCTTTTCTGTGTGTTTTCCATTATCAGTCTCCGGAGAAGAATATAATACCGCCGCCGTGGCCGGTCAATCGGAGAAGGAAACAGATAAGAACAGTGCAAATAGGTCATTCGAAAAAATCCCAGACTGTTGAATTAAAAAGTTATTATTTGGTAGAATAAAGCCAAAATCTTATTTCCAGTTTAGGAGACAAAAATAAATGTTGGCATTATTAACAAATCTGCCTGGTGCATATCTCAGTGCACAGCTTAAGGACGGAATCGTGTTAATGTTCCTTGGTATGATTGTTGTCTTCATTTTCCTCACCATTCTTATTTATTCGATAAAGCTGATGTCTAAGATTGTTGGGAAGAATGCTCCGGCAGAAGAACCAAAGAAGAAGGTTGCTGCTAAACCTGCAACAGCAGCGGTATCTAACGAAGACGAGAAGATTGCAGTGGCTATCGCCGCTTCAGTCAACAAAGGAAGGTAACTCAAAATGGGTCAGAAGAAGATTAATTTCATGTGCACCGCCTTCAGAGACGGTTTCCAGTCCGTCTACGGTGCAAGAGTATTCACCAAGGATTTCATGCCGGCAGTAGCTGCTGCAAAGGAAGCGGGAATCAGACATTTCGAAGCAGGCGGCGGTGCAAGATTCCAGGCACTCTACTTCTATACGAACGAAGATGCCTTCGCAATGATGGATGAATTCAGAAGAGTCGCAGGCCCCGATGCCAACCTCCAGACACTTGCACGCGGCGTCAACATCGTAGGACTTGACTCCCAGCCGAGAGACATGATCAAGCTCCACGCGCAGCTCTTCAAGAAGCACGGCATGACGACAATCCGTAACTTCGATGCCCTCAACGACGTCAACAACCTCATCGACAGCGGAAACGCAATCCATGACGCAGGTCTCAAGCACGAAGTCACAGTCACGATGATGTCACTTCCCGAGGGCGTCAAGGGCGCTCACGACCCCGATTTCTATGAAAGGATTCTCAGGGAAATCATCGCAGCGAAGATCCCCTTCGATTCTCTCTGCTTCAAGGATGCTTCCGGTACATCCACACCCCACAACGTCTACGAGACAATCAGGAGAGCACGCAAGCTCGTCGGACCGAACATGAACATCGTATTCCACTCCCACGAGACTGCAGGTGTCTCCATCCAGCAGTACATGGCTGCAATCGAAGCGGGTGCAAGCCAGCTCGACCTCTCCATGAGCCCTGTTTCCGGCGGAACATGCCAGCCCGACATCATCAC
>CAVILL010000039.1:0-19008 GCA_963643635.1 Sphaerochaetaceae bacterium
TCAAGACAGCGACTCTCTCCAGACAGAATTCCTGCAATTGCACTCTGAATCGTTCACTCCTATAATCGGGTTATGGAAAAGAACACGATCCTATTCAACGGAAAGAAGACAGATACATTCGTGGAGAAGTCATCCATGAAGATTTCATACCTACTCGGCAAGCAGAAGAAGCTCGGCTACTTCGACAACCCGCCAGTTGCGGCTGTCGTCAACGGAGAGCTCAAGTCCCTCCAGGACGAAATCGAGGAGAACGCGGTAATAAACCTCGTATACCTCAACAGCAAGACGGGACGCACTGTGTACAGACGTACACTCTGCTTCCTCCTCTCCTATGCGGCATCGGTTGTCTATCCCGAACGCACACTCATTTCCGGGCACTCCCTCGGTGACGGCTACTACTTCTACTTCCGCGACAAGGAGAAGTCGGATATCTCGAGACTGAAGGAAGTGATGAGGCAGGCAGTCGAGGACGAGATGGTAATCGACATCGAACGCCTGAGCTCCGTGCAGGCTCTCGAGTATGTGAGAGCTCACGGCCTGGCGGAGACAGAGAAGCTTCTCCAGTCACGTAACGACGGCGCATACATCTTCAACAGACTCGGCGACTGCCGGTCCGTGAACTACGAACCTCTTATTTCATCCGTCTCCCTTCTCTCCGTCTGGGACCTGATGGAATACGGAGAAGGAATGCTTCTGAGGTATCCTCAGTCGAGGAAGATGGACAGCATGATGGCCTTCCAGGATAATCCTCTCCTGTTCAGGGTATTCGAGGAAACGAGGGCGAAGGCGAGGATTCTCGATGTCGATTCTCTTGGCTCCCTCAACATCAAGGAAGCACAGGGCAAGATACGCGAAGTGATCGTCCTCAGTGAGACTCTCCAGCGCCGCTCATTCTACAGAGCCGCGGAGGAGATCAGAAAGAAAGGCGGAGTGAGGATTGTGTTCATCTCCGGCCCCGCATGCTCGGGAAAGAAGACAAGCGGCCTCAAGCTCTGCGCGGAGCTTACAATCCAGGGCTTCTCTCCCGTCATGCTCAGTCTCGACGACTACAGAAAAAAGGACGAAAACGGTAAGAGTTACGTCGATACGGCGCTCCTTCAGAAGGAAGTGAAGGCACTCCTCAACGGCGAGGAGGTGATGCTCACCTCATCCGAGAACGATACGAAGAGGCTCTTCAGAACACTGAGGGCAAAAATGAACGACAACTCGATTCTCGTAATCGAGGGCGTCCAGACGCTCAACGAGCATCTGATTCCGAATCTCAATGAAAATGAAATCTACAGAATATTCGTTTCCGCACTCACGCAGCTCAATCTCGACACCTGCTCAAATATCTCGACAAGGGACAACAGGCTCCTGAGGCGTATAGTGAAGGAATGCCGAAAGCGTGACGTAAGCCCGGCTGACATAATCAACAGCTGGGACGATATCGAGGAAGAGGAGAAGAACCTTCTCTTCCCCTACCAGAACAATGCCGACATGATGATAAACTCCGCGCTCGAGTATGAACTGGGTGTCCTCTACTCTTCCGCTATGCCTCTCCTGAGGTCTGTCAGGCTCGAGGACGGCATGGCCTACACGACGGCAAGAAGACTGATGGCCTTTCTGGAACTCGTGAACCCGATTTCTCCCGAACTCGTTCCTTCGGACTCAGTCCTGAGGGAATTCATCGGAGGATCGGCGTTTCTCCTATCTTAAGGCGGTCCTGTCCTCGAGAACCCCGGCTTCGAAGAGAATGTCGGGGTTCTTCTCCATCATTCTGAGGAGTCTCAGTGACGAACCCGAGGGCGTATTCGTGCCGCTCTCCCAGGCTTCGACGGTCTTATGCGAGACATTGAGGACTTCCGCAAAGAGCGCAGTCGAAAGCCTCAGCTTCTTCTCCCTGAGTTTTCTTATTTCCGCTGCGGTCATCGTTTCGGGTTCCAGCGCCTTTATGTATCTGTTGCTTTTGGCAACGACGCCCGTCT
Organism: Sphaerochaetaceae bacterium; assembly: GCA_963643635.1. Lineage (GTDB taxonomy): Bacteria > Spirochaetota > Spirochaetia > Sphaerochaetales > Sphaerochaetaceae > Ornithospirochaeta. Next base: position 1,968 of record CAVILL010000039.1, read on the forward strand.
TCTTCGGAAAAAGGGCGTCCTTGACTGTATCCGAGTAATAGCTCGAGCTCAATTCGACTTTCCCAGGATGTGCATGGACTCCTCTATCTGAGCCTTGAGCTTTCCGATGCATTTTCCGCAGCCCGTTCCGGCTCCGGTCAGTCTCTGGAGGTCTTCGAGGTTCTTCACCTTGTCTTCCTTCACGAGATTCTCGATCATCTGGTCCGTCACACCCTTGCATTCGCAGACGATGACGGCGATTTTGTTCTTGTAGGGATTCGGGAGATTGTGCGTCTCGAGATAATTGTCGATTGCAGCCCTCAGGGCCTTGTCTCCGAGAACGGAGCAGTGGAACTTGTGCTCGGGAAGTCCACCGAGATTGTCCATGATGGCCTTCGGGGTGAGCTTATACGCTTCCTCGAGTGTCATTCCGATAGCCATCTCACTCATCATCGATGTCGAGGCGATTGCACTTGCGCAGCCGTAGGTGAGCCACCTGAGATCAGCTATTTTTCCGTCCTTCACCTTTATGCCGACTCTCATCTGGTCGCCGCATGCGAGAGACCCCACTTCTCCCACACCCTCCGCTTCAAACTCATCCCCTTCCTTCCAGAGATTTCTGGGATTCATGAAGTGGTCCTTGACCGTATCTGTATAAACCCACTGTGCCATAAAACTTGATGCCATTGTCTCAGTCCTTCCTTGTGCTCATCTTTCTTATTCTCTCGATAATCGGCGGAAGCTTCTCGAGTGTGTACGTTACATCGTCCATCGTATTGTAGCGTCCGAAGGAGAAGCGGATGGAACCGTGAGCAAGTTCCACGTCCAGTCCCGCAGCCAGGAGCACGTAGCTCGGCTCGAGCGAGCCGGAGGCGCATGCGCTTCCCGTAGATACTTCTATTCCCTCGAGGTCGAGGTAGAGCAGTATGCTCTCACCCTCCGCACACGGAAATGATACGTTGAGGGTCCCCGGGAGACATTTTTCAGGGTCGTTAGTGCCGTTGACGACGACGTTTGGCACTCTCTCCTCAATCCCTTTTCTGAGCTCTTCCCTCATCTCCCAGAGTCTGTCGTGCTCCTCCCTGAGGTTCAGTCTTGCCAGTTCTGCAGCCTTCCCCAGTCCTATGATCGCCTGGTTGTTGTACGTACCGGCCCTTAATCCCTTCTCCTGGTGTCCGCCGTGGACGAAGGGGGTGAAGGGAGCGCCATTCTTAACATAAAGCACTCCAATTCCCTTGGGGCCGTAGAACTTGTGGCCCGACATCGAAAGGTAGTCCGCTCCGATTTCCCGGACGTCGACCTTTATCTTCCCGATGGCCTGGGTGGCGTCGGTGTGGAAGTACGCGCCGTGGGCGTGCGCAATCTCCGCAGCCTTCTTCACAGGCTGGATTACGCCGCTCTCGTTGTTTCCCGTCATTACGGAAACAAGGCACACGTCGTCTCCCATCATCTTCTCGAGTCCCTCGAGATTGAGCTCCCCCGTTCTGTCGACGGGGATGAACTCGACCTTGTAGCCCTTTCTGATCAGGTACTTTGCAGTCTCGATTGACGCGGGATGCTCGACTGTGGAGAGAAGGATCCTGTCCTTCCTGCTTCCGTCGTCAATGAGGTCTCTGAAGATGTTGAAGACCGTGTTGTTCGACTCTGAGGCACCGGAGTTGAAGTAGATCTCTCCGGGATCCGAATTTATAAGCGCCGCAACTTCCCCCCTCGCCCAGTCTATGCCGGAAGCCGAGGAACGGCCGAGAGTGTGCATGCTGGAGGCATTGCCGTAGAGGGAGGAGTTCTCCTCCATGATTGCAATGACTTCAGAAGCCATCTGTGTTGTGGCGTTGTTGTCAAGATAGACAATTCTGTCCATATATGTATTCCTTCTGCCCTAAAGTTAATCAGCCCATGCTGTTCCGTCAAGGTTTGACGGGACAAACCGCACCCCTTCGGGCAGAGGTATTATATATGATTTATCTCTCCTATGGTATAGGGAACTAGAGTTCGAGTTCCTTCATCCTGGAATAATCGGAAGCGGGACTTACGGCGATGACCGTCGCTGTTGCGTACCCCGCGAGAACAAGGCTTCTGTCTCCAGGGTATTCCTTCTCGGGAGCCGTGAAGTCGAGTGAGTAGCCGTTGCCGTCGATGACAATCGTGTCACCGCTGTACGAGCAGGTGTATTCGTCACTGTAGTTGAGTGTTCCGAGAATCGCCTTCCTCACTTCCCCGTTCCAGTGGGGCGGGAAGTTGAGGGAGAGGAATGACTCCGCACCTTCGAGGACGTTGACGAAATGTTCAAGCTTCGATGCCGTGTACTCTGCAGGAGTAACGAAGTCGTACTTCCCGTTCTCGTCGTAGTGCGCCGAGAGCGCAATCGAGGGAATGGAGTACATCGCCCCCTGCCTCGCAGCCCCGCAGGTTCCGGAATATATCGTATCGCTCGAGAGATTGTAGCCGTGGTTTATGCCGCTGATTACCACATCGGGGCGGAATGGAATAAAGCCGGAGCGGATGGGATAGATCACGCAGTCGGCGGGCGTCCCTTCGAGGGAGTAGTGGTATTCGTCATAGCGGTGTACCGTCATGCTGCCGTGCACAGTCATTGCATGACTCTTCGCACTCTGCTGGGTGTGCGGAGCGACTGTGCAGGTGGTGTGGCCCTTCTCTCTCAGAACCCTCTCGAGTGTCAGTATTCCCTCGGCGGTATAGCCGTCATCGTTTACAAGCAGAATGTTCATATCTTATTTCCCGATAATCTCGACGGACGAAGAGGGACTGAAGTCTGCAACCGACGGGTGGAAACCGAAGATCCTCTCGTATTCGTCCACTCTCTGATTATTCGGGAAGCCGCTCTTTTCGTCAACAACGGCCACAAGGGAGCCCGCGATGCCGATATCTATGCTCGCCATGCCGATGACGGAGGAGTTCTCCTTCGAGCGGCGGAAGATCCAGTCAAGTTCGGGGCTTGTGAGCTCGGCGTTCGAGACAAGGGAACGCTGCGCCGACGAAAGCACGCTGCCGAACCCCCTTGTATTGCCCTTCTGTATCTCGTCGAAGGCGTTCTTCGCAGAGGATGAGGAGAGATTGAGGAACATGATGTACCTCTTCTCCCTCTCGGAAAAACGTGATGAGTAGTACCTGATTTCCTTGTCGCTGAGCTTCCTCAGCTCCGTATCCTTCGGAAGGCCGGAGACAAAGCGTGACACGAGGTCCGGGAGCCCCGCCTTGAACTCGTCGTATTCGGGAGTGAGGACGGAGTACGGGATATCTGAATTGAAGAGGAGCGAGCGGCAGGGATACACATCGAACCCCACATCCTTCACACTCTTCGTCTTCTCGTCGAAGAGGTACATCTTCCCCTCTTCTCCGAAGAAAAGGAGCCAGAGGTCTCTCCACCTCGCTGCTCCCTGGATGGAGAAGCGAGACGCCTCGATAGATAGCGAATACAGCTTCTTTCTGTCCCAGCCGAGAGACAACAGATCATTCAGGGCCACCGTGAGCCCCGCGTAGATTTCAGCGGAGAGCGAATACGGAGATGCATTGCATCCCCTTCCGGATATGAGGATATTGTAGCCGCCGCTTCTGATGCCGTTGCGCCCGAGTTCGAAGAAGACGGCCTTCACTGCATTGGCCCATTTGTCTTCCCTGCGGTACTTGATTGATGAAAGTGAGAATTTCTTCTTGTCCTGCTTGGTGGAATTGACTACTCTGACGATGTTGTCGTCTCTTCCTGAAATCGTGAGGGTTATGCCGTCTGCCGTGTTGCAGCCGAGGCTCCATCCGTTTATGTAATCGGAAAATGTTCCGAGTAATGTCGTTGCCTGGGGTACTGCCGTCACGAGATCGGGCGGTATTCCGAATTCCTTTTCATGGGCCGAATAAGGCTCGCTCAATTTCCACTCCTTTTTTTAGACAATTATCTATCCCGTCACGTGAAAACGCAAACTATTTTGAAAAATCGTCCGGAACAGAAAAAAAAGGAACTCAGAGGCCTTTCAATTCCGCCACTCTCCTCTCGTAGTCACTGCTTCTCATATACCCCGTAAGTCTCCTGTTGACGGCAACCCTTTCAAGAAGCCCCGCTTCCACAAGCCCCTCGAGATCCGAGCGGAGCGTCTTCACCGAGACGGAAAAGCGTGTCTCGAGATTTCTGCTTGTATAGACTGCGGCGGAATTTTCCGAATAGAGGCGGAGAATCTCCATCTGTCTTCCGCTGAGACCGGGAATCCTGTCGGCGAGCAGTTTCCGTTCCTCCCCGAGTCTGCGTCCGACATATTCCTTCAGCTCTCCGAAAGCCTCCCTGAGAACCTTCAGGTTGTACTGGATGAAGTACCCCAGGTCCAGATCATCATGTTCCGTGTAGAGGAATGCCTTCTCGTAGCGGCTCTTGCTGCGGTAGATTATCCTGGATATCGAAAGATACTGCATCAGACTGTACCCTCTTTTGAGCATATACCAGTAGAAAAGGGAACGTGCGGTCCTGCCGTTTCCGTCGACGAACGGATGAAGGTATGAAATCATGAAGTGGATTATGACGGCCCTCAATACGGGATGAATGTAAGGTGAGTCGCTCCGTGCGAAGGAGCATATCTCGCCGACGGCTTCATTGATCACAGTGTAAGACGGAGGCTCATGGGCCGTCTCCCCCGTCATTGCATTCACGACGAATATGTTGTTGTCCGTTCTGAACCGGCCTTCGTCGACGGGGGCGTCGAGAGTCTTATGAGTAATCCTTCTCTGTATATCCAGAAGGAGTTCAGGCGTCAACGGGTCATCCTTATGCTCAACAAGGTACTGTATCGTGTTGTAGTTGTTGAGAATCATCTGCTGGCTTCTGTCTTTCGGTCTGAGCTGTCTCAAAAGCATGTCCTTGGCAATCTTCCTCGTCGTGGAGGCGCCCTCCATCCGGCTGGAGGCGATTGCCTCCTCCATTATCGAACTGATGAGACAGTATTCCCTCCCGCTCTCCGGGGTCTCCGGATTTATCAGAGAGGAAATCGAAAGCGTGTCGAAGAAGTGGAGCAGCTCCTGCATGTGAGGCGTCACCTTGAAGGAGAATGTGCGTCCTGCAAACTGAAACACGGAAGCATCGAGACGGCGCGAGTATCTGACGGCAGCCCAGAAATTCTCCTTTCCCAGCCCTTCGGGGACCTGGTACTTCACCTTGTCCCAGTAAAGATATTCGTCATCAATCTTCTTCAGGAGAGGAGCATAATCCCCGGAAGTGAGTATTTCCAGTACTTCCGGTGTAAGGGCGGTTTTCGGAGCATCTTCTATCATGAGGAGAGGATAACACTGATTATGAAAATAAAATAGGGGAAATTTTCCTCTGATTTCCCCTGATTTCCCTTAATTCCCCATGTTCTTCCCTTATTCCGGGAATATAAGGGCGTAAAAAAACCGCAGGTGTTGGCTGCGGCAGGTGGAAGGAAGCTTCCTCAGTTGGATGTTCTTCCATATCTCTTGTTGAATCTTTCGACTCTTCCCGTTGTGTCGACAAGCTTCTGTGTGCCTGTGAAGAACGGATGGCATGCCGAGCAGATTTCAACTGTCAGGTTCTTAGCCGTTGTCTTTGTCTTGATGACGTTACCGCATGAGCAGCGGATTTCCTTTAACTCGTAGTTCGGGTGGATTCCCTTTTTCATGATTTTATCTCCTTATATGCTTTGTCTGCTTTCACAGACAAGGAATTTCTTATCAGCCCAGATTCCTTGATGCGGTATTCATCAGGCTCAGGAACTCCCTATTGTTGTTCGTTTTACCCATTTTGTCAATGATATCCACCGACATGTCGATATCATCCAGGTTTCCGAATGAGGATCTTAAGAGGAATACGCGAGCCAGAGTCTGCTCGTCAAGCAGCAGATCATCCCTTCTCGTACCGCTCTTCTTGATGTTTATCGCGGGGAACTTGCGGTTGTCGGCCATCTTTCTGTCGAGTACGATTTCGTTGTTGCCAGTACCCTTGAATTCCTCGAAGATGACTTCATCCATTCTCGAGCCCGTCTCGATAAGAGCCGTGGAGATTATCGTGAGGCTTCCGCCGTTTTCGATGTTTCTCGCCGCACCGAAGAATCTCTTGGGCTTATGCAGTGCGTTGGAGTCGACACCGCCGGAGAGGATCTTGCCCGATGCGGGTACCGTCTGGTTGTAGGCTCTCGCAAGCCTCGTAATCGAATCCAGGAGGATGACGACATCCTTCTTGTACTCGACGAGTCTCTTCGCCTTTTCTATCACCATCTCGGCAACCTGTACATGGTGCGTCGCCTGCTCGTCGAAGGTCGATGCGACGACCTCGGCGTTGACGTTGCGTCTCATGTCCGTGACCTCCTCCGGCCTCTCGTCAACGAGAAGGACCATGAGGATCACCTCCGGATGGTTGTGCGATATCGCATTCGCAATCTTCTGCATGAGGACGGTCTTACCGGTTCTCGGAGGAGCGACAATCAGTGAGCGCTGTCCCTTTCCGATAGGACAGAAGAGGTCGACGACTCTTGTCGAGAGATCGCTCTTCTTTCCTTCCTGAACGATTTCGAGATTCAGTGCCTCATCGGGGAAGAGAGGCGTAAGGGAGTCGAACGGTGCGCGGATCTTCGCCATCTTCGGCTCCTCTCCGTTGACCTTCATTACCCTGACGACGGAAGAGTACTTCTCGTTGTCACGGGGTGCCCTTATCTGGGCAAGAACGGTGTCCCCCGTCTTTATGCCGACGCTCTTGATGATCGATGCCGAAACGTAGACGTCATCGGAACCCGGAAGATAGTTGTTGACTGCGTATCTGATGTAGCCGTAGCCGCCGTCGTTGAGAGTCTCGAGAACTCCCTCGACCATGATTGCCCCGCCCTGTGACGAGTGATGGCGTATGATTCTGATTATGAGATCCTGCTTGCGGCAGTCGAGAATCGCCTCCTCGGTCATTCCCGTGTCTCTTGCCCTGTTTCTGATTGCCTCGAGAGGCAGTGCGGTAAGTACCGATACGAAGAGCTGCGGAGCATCGGGATGCTCATCGAGGTTCACTTCCGGTGGAATGTCCTCCTGGGGCTTCCGGTCCTTCTTGTTCTTGAACTTGTCCTTCTTGGAGAACTTGTCTCTCTTCTGACCGTTCTGACCCTCAGACTTCTCTTCGCTTCCGGGAACATCACCTTCAGTCTTCTCCGTGCCTGCAGCGGGAGCTTCAGTTACTTCTGCCGGAGTTTCGACAGCGGCTGTTTCAGCTTCAGTCTTCATTTCCCCGGCCGGAGCTTCTTCCGCCGGAGCGGCAGCCGGAGCCGGGCTCTCAGGGAGAAGTGTTTCCTGAGAAGGCACCTCTGCTTCGGGCTCTGCGTTCTCCTTCTTCTTTTTCGTGTCCTTATGTGATGAGGAATGAGGCTTCTTCTGGCTTCTGGAGCGCGAAGGCTTCTTCTCCTCCTTCTCTGTAACGGGTTCCGCCACAGCTGTCTCTTCTGTCTTTACGACGGGAGCGTCAGCCTGAGTTTCTTCGGCCGGCGCAGCTTTCTTCCTGAGCGCAATCTTCTTCCTGACCGGAACCTTCACTGTGATTTTCTTTTTTTCTTCTGTACCGGCTGCTTCTGCTGCAGCCTCTTCGTTGATGTCTGAAGACATTCACACCTCTTAATAGATACCAAGTATGATAATAAGCGTTATAAACTAGAATGAATAAGATTCTTGAACGGACAGATCCCCTCTGTCCTTCTGTATATATCCGGATTTTAAACAGTGATTTTCAGCTTTGTCAACATACAGACCCTACATATTGCAATAATACCCTCCCGGTAACTTCAACCGGCGGCGTCACTTAGCTCCCGAGCTTCCCGAAGGGCCGGAAGAGAGTGTTGACAGAAGGAGTGAAATATGTTATTCGGTTAGTCGGTTGAGTAACTAACCGCATAAGGAAAGACATGTATTCATTCACAGACGACTCTCCCATCTTCATGCAGCTCTCGAAGCAGATAAGGGACGACATATTCCTCGGTCTCTACAGCGAAGATGCTCCCCTTCCGTCGACGACGGAGCTCAGCGTCACGCTGCACCTCAATCCCGCCACGGTTCTCAAGGCCGTGAACCTCCTCATTGACGAAGACCTTGTCGAGAAGAGAAGAGGAATCGGGATGTTCGTGAAGAAGGGAGCAAGAGAGAAGATTACTCAGGAAAGAAGAAAGAGATTCGAAGAGGACTTCGTCATTCCCCTTTTAAGGGAAGCGGAGAAGCTCTCGCTCGGGAAAGACGACGTCCTGAGGATGATCGGAGAAGGAAAGACAGATGAAACTTGAGATAACCAACATCACAAAGCGCTACGGGTCCCTGACGGCCCTCGAAAACGCCTCCATATCCTTCGAGACGGGACATATAACGGGGCTCTTCGGCCGCAACGGTGCGGGTAAGAGCACACTCATAAAGTGTATCGGAAACAGGATAAGTCCCGACTCGGGCCTCGTGACCCTCGACGGCACACCTCTCTCCTCCTCGAGTACGGTCTTCGGCAGTGTCTTCACAGTGGGAGAAGAGAACATGCTTCCATCCTCCATGAAGATACGCTCTGTCTATGCTCTCATGGACGATCTGGGAAAAGGTGACAGAAGAAAGGCAGAGGCGCTTTCGGGCGAATTCAGACTCGACACGGGGAAGAGGTGGGACAGGCTCTCCACGGGCTACCGCACCATTTTCAAGGACATACTCGCGCTCTCGTCCTCAGCGCCCTTCGTCTTCTTCGACGAACCCGTTCTCGGGCTCGATGCCGCGCACAGGGAGCTCTTCTACGAAAAGCTCCTCTCGTCCTTCAGAGAGGACAGATGCCTCATCATTGCAACGCATCTCATCGACGAGATAGCATCCCTCGTGGACTCTGTCACCATAATCGACCGCGGCCGCGTGCTGACATCCGGAGACAGGGAGAAGATGCTCGAGGACCTCTACTACGTAAGCGGCAGGGAGGAGGACGTCAACAGGGCGACCGTGAAGGCACACCAGATTTCACGGAGCGTAAAGCTCGGAAAGACAGTCGCTCTCGTAAGGGGCGAAGTCGACAGAAACGAGAGTGTGACAGTCGAAGGGGTGGACCTTCAGAAGTACTTCGTCGAACTCACAAAGGAGTCTGTGTATGAATATTAAGGACAGGGTAATCCTCAGGGACATAGCAAAGTCGATTCTGATTACGGCGGCAGTCGCAGTTCTGATCATCTACCTCATCGTTCCGCTTGTCTTCTCTCTCTTCAGGTTCGAGGAGATAACAAGAGCGTACTTCTTCTACGTGGCCCCGCAGATTCTGGCGGCGGTACTGATAATCACCTGTATAGTCTGCGGAGCCCAGAGTCTGCAGTACATCCGGACATATCTCTTCTTCGGCTGTACGCGTAAGGCCGCGTTTCTGAGGGTAATGCTCGCATACCTGGGTGCAATACTCCTCGGGCTCGTGATAATCATCCTCGCCTCTCTTCCCGCCGTGACGGCTCTGACGTATCCGGTGTCGTTCTTCTTCTCCCGTATCCTCGGATTCCTTGCGGGGGCGGTGTTCTTCTTCTCAATCGGAACGCTCTGTGCGTCAATCACGACACTCTCGAAGCCTCCCCTCAGCGTCGTCTTATGCATTGTCGCTGTGACAGTACTCTTCAAGCTTGAGGACAGACTCTCGGAGAAATCGGGAATCTACTCCTACTCGCTCTCGTTCATCATCGTAAACAACGAGGTGATCACAAACGGAGAGAGCCCTGCGTCGTCACTCATCGTTCTCCTCCTGGGCCTTCTCGCCCTGACTGCATCCTTCGTCATCTACATGCTTCCGAAGAGCAGCATGAAGAGCACGTCAGCCTGATTGAGGAGCCCCGCGCTCCTCTTTTTCCTGTCCGACCTGTAACACAACATATCATGAGAGTGGTTTCCGAGAGGCCATCCGTTTCAGAAGTCTTTTCCGTCTTTCATGAAATCCATCATGTTTACATGCCTGATACCGTTCCTCTTCTGGATAAGATTGTCTCTCGTCATGACGTAGCGGGGATAGTTATCCCCTGTAATCATTTCGAGCGGCCTGTGTTCCCTTTCTTCTGTCGCGTGCCGGAACCGAAATTTGCAACAAGATAATTCATGATTTCATCGAACGCCACCCGGTTTCTGATCCTGAGTCTCGAGCGTTTGTCCTTCTGAAAGATTTCCTTCAACGACACGGACGCGAAGCGCAGCCTTCTATGCACCGGAATCAGGGTCTGACAGTTCCAGAACGGAGGATGCCGGAAGGTCTCTTTCAGGTATCATTTCCTACACTATTGCGATTTTCCTCTCTCCGGGGTCGATTTCGTACTCCGCCCATTTGATTCCGAGTGGCGCCGCGAACTCCTCCGAGAGGCTCCTGATGTCGACATGCTGCGGCTTATGAGCGTCACTGGATGTGACGATCTTCACTCCCCTGTTCCACGCCATCTCCCAGAATGGGGCCACGGGATAAAGATACCTCTCCGTGCCGTCGCCGAGCACAAGAGGCTTCTTTCTCATACCGTTTCCGTTTATCTCGAGGGGCATATCGTTTTCAAGTGCGCACTCAATAATGTCTTCTGACGCGCTTAGCGCATCCTTATCCCACTCGCGGCGGCCCGCCATGAAGAGGTCGGGATGGCAGCCGTAGAGGAAGAGATGAGACGAAAGCATCGCTGTGTAGAGATTGACATATTCCGTAAGGGAGTAGTCCGTATTCGTCGCCTTTCCGACGAACTTCAGGTCACCGTTACTGTCCGGTAGGTAATGAACGGAGCCCAGAAGATAGTCGAAGTGCCATCGCCCCAGGAGCTCCTCGCGGTAGAAGGACACGAAGTCCTTTCTCCAGTCGCACTCGGAGCCGAGGAAGATGAGTATGTCGCTTCTGAGAGCTCTGACGCTCTGCGTGTACTCTCCGAGCTCGTTCATCCTCATTCTCTCCTGCGGGAATGAAGAATCCGCTATCGGGGTGTGTTCGCTGAAGCCCAGGACCTTTATGTGCCCGCACTCTCCGGCCGCATTGAGATAATCCTCCGGCATTCCCTTCCCGTGATGCGAGAAGAGAGTATGTGTATGGAGGTTTACTTCAGTTCCCTGAAAACGCATCAGAAGACCTTCCAGGAAGAAACTATTCCCTTTATATCCTCACCGAGGATAAAGGCCTTCATGAGAATGAAAGCGGTGACTGACGAACGCCGTCTGATGCTCTCGCGCCCCCAGGACGGGAAATGAAGGGTAACCGTCTCCGTCTTCCTGCCGCTTCCGCTGAAGCCGAAGCATACCGTTCCGACTTCCTTTCCTTCACTCTTGTCGGGGCCCGCGACTCCGGTAACGGAGAATGCACAGTCGGAATGCGTCTTCTCCCTCACTCCGTCCGCCATCTCACGAGCACACTCTTCGGAGACCACACCGTATTTTTCAACAGTACTCTCCTTCACTCCGAGTACGCCCTTCTTCACTTCCGGAGAATACGATACAACTCCGCCGAGCATGTACTCACTCGAGCCGGGAATGCTTGTCAGAAGCGATGACGCTAGCCCTCCCGTGCAGCTCTCCGCGCACGAAATAGTAGCATTCCTCTCCTTCAGAGTAGAAACAAGAAGTTCGAGTGCAGAGGTATCTCCGTTCTCGATGCGGTGCTCTCCGATCAGGGATTTAAGTTTTTCCACTGCATCATCTCTCGTTTTTCTATCCTTTCCTGAGACGTAGAGACTTATCCTGTAGTCCTGGAATCTCGTCCCCCACTCGAGGGTGCTGTCGGCCTTTTCGCACATCTCCTCGAGTTTTGCCTCGGCGGTGATGAGCGACGTGTACTCGTCCCTCTCGTCTCTCTCGAGGCCGTAACGGCCTGCGATAAGAGGAAGAACCGAGTCGTAGAGCATCGGTCTCATCTCCCTCGGAGGTCCCGGGAGGGAAACAAGGAGGGAGTGTCCGCACTCCCCGTAGAAACCGGGGGCCGTTCCGTTGGGATTGGGTATGATTGAAAAGCCTTCGGGAATGAGCGCCTGCTTCTCGTTCGCGCCGTATGCCCGCTCTCCGAGAGTCTCTACAAGGTGCTTCCAGGCGCCTTCGTCCCTTACGAGCTTCCTTCCCGCAGCCTCTGCAATAGCCGCACGCGTCATGTCGTCTGCTGTCGGTCCGAGGCCTCCCGTGATGATGACGATGTCGTTATGGGGAAGGAGGAACGAGAGAGCCTCCTTTATCGTACCGTCGTCGGCTGTCTGTACACTCTCACGGAAGTGGAGCCCCAGGTGCGTTATCTCCCTCGCGACTACGGATGTATGCTTATCCTCTATTATTCCTCTTGTGAGTTCGGTTCCTATTACTACGAGGCTTACCTGTTTCATTCTTTTCTCCTCTTTCATAAAGCCCCGGCTTCCCGGGGCTCAGCATTATTCTGTTTTCTTCTTCTTTTTCATCACGTAAACGACACCTTTGAGTGCACTCAGTGCCACAGCGGCAATGCTTACGGCAATGAAAATCCGGGCAAAGAGATCGATGTGGTCGACGTAGAAGGTGTTGGAGTAGTTCTCCAAGCTGTACACCGGAACGTCGTAGATGTGGTAGCCCATCGTGAAGGGCTCCATGGGATCCTGTATCTCGCCCGTGGGGACTATCATGCATGTTATTCCGCTGTTGGTGCCTCTCACCATGCTCTTTCTGGTCTCGACACATCTGAATGCCGCAATCTCGGCGTGCTGCCACTCTGCCGACACGGTCTTCGACCAGTTGTCGTTCGTCATGTTGATTATGACTTCGGCTCCCGAGGCGACGAACTCGGCGTTGAGATACCCGAAGGCATCCTCGTAGCATATCGGAGTCGAGAAGCTTACCCCGTCAAGATCGAAGACAGTCGATTCGGTACCGGGAATCCACCAGTTGTAGTCCATGCTCTTGAGGAGCCTGTAGAGCCACGGAAGCTGCTTCTCATAGGGGAAGTGCTCGGTGAACGGAACAAGATGCTGCTTGATGTACTCGCCTTCTATTTCTCCGTCCTTGAAGAGGATTACCGTGTTGTACTCCTCGCTGTTCTTGTTGCCCTCGCTGTCATATGGAGGCTGGGTATCATCCTTGATGACGGACTTGGGGTTTCCCGTGAGGAGCGGAACACCGATTGATTTCGCGTATTCGACGAAATTGATGGTGAGGTCGTGTATATCCTCCCACACCGTGCCTTCCGCGGAGTACTTCGTGTGCCATGCGATGGAGGGAACGAACGCAGTCTCGGACCAGACGATTAAATCCGGGTCTTCGCTGAGAGATGCGGTCGTGTACCTCTTGAGATTGTTGAAGTTGTGAAGGTACGTCCTGTAGCCGCCCTTCCACGAGTCGTGGTTGTGCTGCACAGTCGCAACCCTCAGCGTCTCGTCGCTTTCCCTGTCACTCCAGCAGGAAAGCTGGAAGCAGCCGTAAACGATGGTCGCTATGACGAGAACGATGTAGATAACAATCGGGATAAGGTTGCTTTTTACTCTCTTTCTGACTTCAAGCGGTTCCTTATGAGCGAAGTCGAGAAGCCACTCTGAGAGGTATGCCTGCGGGAATACCATAAGGTATATAACACCCCAGATTCCCGTGATGTCCGCTATCTGGTAGAGGACACGGTAGGGATAGAGTGCATAGACGATGTTGCCGTAGGGATAGCCCGCGAACCAGTTCTCGGCAAGGTATGCATACGCAGCCCACACAGCTCCCTTGAGTATATAGCCCCGCTTCGGGAATGCGGTGTCCACCGCCTTGAGGGCGAGGAAGAGGAATATCATCTCGCCGCCCTTGATGACGGGTGCGATGACGATTGCGAGGGCGTGGAACGTCTTCAGCCAGTAGTTGAAGAAGAAGTAGTATACGAGACCGAAGATGAAGCCGTAGAACCATACGCAGCGCCAGGAGGTGTTCCTGATGACTGCGAATACGGGAATGAGGGCAACCAGGCTCAGCCAGCCTATTCCGTCATCGGTAAGGAAGCCCGGGAATGCGGCGGCCAGCACAAAAGCCGAAGAGAGTAAAACAAGAACCTCAGAACACAGTGTTCCGAGGCTCCTCTTATATCTGCTGTTACTCAAGGATAACTCCGTAGAAATCACTCTTCATCAGTGCTTGTGATGTTCCAGACGAAATCCTTAAGTTCCTTACCGGGTCTGAAGATGGCAACACCATGCCTGTCGACTGCGACGACTTCGCCGGTCTTCGGATTTCTTGCCTTCTCCCTGCCCTTTCTGATTCTCACTTCAAAAGTACCGAAACCTCTGAGTTCAATCACACGACCGTCCTTGAGACCGTCCTTTACCTCTTCGAAAAGCTCGTCGATGATGCTGTGGATTTCGCTTCTGTTGAAGCCGAGCTTATTGTGAAGATTCTCAATGATTGCTGCCTTTGTAAGTTTTTCCTGCATTTCAAGTCTCCCGAATATGATTCCCGATTAAGCTAACTTGTTGTATGCCTGTGTCATTCTGCTCTTTTTTCTGCTTGCAGTGTTCTGGTGGATGACACCCTTGCCTGCTGCAGAATCAAGAAGTTTGACGGAAAGATCCAGAGCTTCCTTAGCTGCTGCCTTGTCACCTGCTTCGACTGCTGCATTGAACTTCTTGACAGCTGTGCGGACTGTGCTCTTTGCCGCACGGTTTCTGAGACGGCGCTTTGCGTTCTCACGATCTCTCTTCTCTACTGACTTGCTTGACATTATATTTCCTCCAAACGTTGACAGATAGTCTTATAAATAATCGTTGACTCCAACGACAATTAAGGAAAGTATCATAATAGATTGATTGGGTCAACAGTAATATTTCACTTTCTTAAAAGTAATTGCTGTATTCTTCACCAAAGAATGCGCTTTTTTCCGCCTCCCCGGCTCAATCCTCGCTGAAAAGCTCGTCCTGGTAATCCTGGTAGACCTCCCAGTGACCGGTCTCTCCGTCGAAGTAGACTTCATCGAAGGGGATGAATATCTGTCTGCCGTCGAGAGTGACGCAGGTGAGCTTGCGCGAGAGTATGTTGACCTCGCTCACTCTCCATATGTCGTGGTCAATCCTGAGCTTTGTGCCTTCGCTGGGGGCTCCGGCCTTCTCTTCCATATAATATTCGTATTCATATGCAAGGCAGCACAGAAGCCTTCCGCAGGGGCCGCTGATCTTCGCGGAGTTGAGGGAGAGATTCTGCTCCTTCGCCATCTTTATCGTGACAGGCTCCATCTCCCTGTTCATCGCATGGCAGCAGTAGTCCCTTCCGCAGACGGAAAGGCCTCCGATGAGACGCGACTCGTCCCTGACACCGATCTGTCTGAGCTCTATCCTCATTCTGAATACGGAGACAAGGTCCTTCACGAGTTCTCTGAAGTCGACTCTCTCCTCTGCGGTGAAGAAGAAGATCACCTTGCTTTCCCCGAGCAGGAAGTGTGCGGAAATAAGCTTCATCTGGAGCTTATGCCTGATGATCTTCTCCCTGCATACCTCGATTGCGGTCTCCTCGCTCCTTCTGTTCTCCTCGTACTTCGCCATCTCGGCGGGAGTTGCGAGGTGATCAATCCAGAGCACGTCTCCGTCAACCTTCGTCTTCACGGGTTCTCTCCCCGTCTGGCAGCCGAAGCAGGAAAGACACTGATGCTCGTTCTCCCCGCCTTCGTATTCGTCCGCCTCAGAACAGAACTTCAGGCAGGCTCCCGTCACCTCCGCGTTGCCGGGCTTGTAGCCCGCAGTGAAGGTAGGGGCGGGGCCGACGACTATTCCGAGGTCGAGCCCGAAGCGGGTGTCGTAGACAACCGGTGTTCCGGCATATATCACACTGTCCCACGCTCCGAGGCATATGTCGTTGTAGGACGGATTCTTTACAGCATATACATAAGCGCTCTCTTCTTCATGCGCTGTCTGCTTTTTCTTCATGGAATAAAAGTTAACACGGATAGGAGGGATTATCAATAAAGGGTCGAAAATTTAAGGAGGGTTTGTTATCATTGCCGCATGGACAGAAACGGCTCTCTCATTCTTGCACCTCTTGCCGGCTACACCGACAAGGCCTTCCGGGAAATATGCTCGCTCTTCGGCTGCAGATATGCGGTATCTGAAATGGTGAGCGCCGAGGGACTCGCAAGAGGAAGCGGAAAGACGGAGGAACTGATGGAGAAGTACGACGGAGAGCGGTTCCTCACCGTCCAGCTCTTCGCTCCGTCCTCGGACCCGGTGGAGAGAGCACTGCCATTCCTCAGAAAGGCACATGTCGACGCCGTGGACATCAACTGCGGCTGCCCCGTACCGAAGGTCGTGAAGACGGGAGCGGGTTCGGCACTGATGAGGAATCCGGAGAAGATGGGGGAAATCGTGAGAGTCCTCAAGGACAATCTCGATGTGCCGGTATCTGTGAAATTCAGACTCGGGTGGGACAGAGAGAGTATCAACTACCTCGAGTTTGCGGAAGTTGCCGTAAGAAACGGAGCCGACGCCCTCACGCTCCATGCCAGGACCCGTGCCCAGGGTTATGAAGGAAAAGCCGACAGGGAGGCCTTCAGAACGCTATCGAATACATTCAGAGGCTCGGGAATCCCGCTCTATGCCTCGGGTGACATCTTCACTCCCGAGGATGCAGTCGATGTAATGAACAACTACGGAATGAGCGGCGTCATGTTCGCCCGCGGCGCCATCGGGAACCCCTTCATTTTCCGCGAAACCGAGGAGTACCTCAGAAGCGGTTCCTGCACTCTCCCGACTCTTGAGGAGAAGACGGAGACTGCGATGAAGCACTATGACCTCATGGTGAAATACTACGGAGAGACAGTCGCCTCACACGCTATGAGAAAGCACGCCGTTTCATACGTCAAGGGAATAAGAGGCTCCTCGGAGTGCAAGAATGCGCTCTCCACTGCAAAGAGCCGCAGCGATTACGAGAAGGCCTTCTCACTTCTGAGATAGCTTCTCTCTTTTCTTCCTCTCAAGCCGGTTCATGCCGGGAACGGTAGTACGGAGCCTGGTGAGAATCGTATCACACGGAAAATCCGGACACTCTCCGACTGCCTCTTAAAGGCTGTCTTCTCCTTCTTTACCGACATGACGGAAGATGATTACTCCTTTGTAAAAAAGAGGGAGACATTCTCCCTCAGTTACCGAAAACTATCCTGTCAAGA
>CAVILL010000040.1:0-18982 GCA_963643635.1 Sphaerochaetaceae bacterium
GCGGGGACGGTGAGCTGGGTCCTCTCCTGTGGCGGTGCGGCCGCCGGTGAAAGCGTGGAGGATATCTGACGAACGATATGCCTCTTGCCGGGAGTAAGGAAGATGCGTCAGAATGAGAGAGGAGGCAGCAGATGTACGGAGAAGTCAACGAAAACGACTGGATTCTCTTTCGTAAGAGAGTCGGGGAATGGCAGCAGAGGATATTCCGGGAGCTCGTGGAGAACTACAGTTTCATCCTTTCCTCCCCGGAGCAGCCTTCGGAGAGATTCTGGAAGCTCAGAGACACCATTGAGAGGGATTTGCGTATTTCATCCCTTGTTCTCGACATAAGACGCTCGAAGATGGATATGAATATCCTGACGCTCCTCGGCGACGGCGTCATAACGCTTTCGGATCTCGAGGGCTTCAGTGACGATGTTCTGGAGAAGGCCCGCCGGTATCTTCAGCGCTGTGAAATATCCGCAGGGAAGAAGGGTAAAGACAGAGAGGGGAAGAAAGAGGCGTCGGAAGACTGAACGCGCTTTCCGCCGGTGTCTTCATCGAAACGGGACATGTGCCGCATGGAAGAGAAAAGACAGTGAGAATACTTGTATACGGAGCTGGAGTGATAGGCTGCAGCCTTGCATCCGGCCTGCTGTCCGGAAAGAAGGATGTCACTCTTCTCGCCCGCGGAGAGTGGGCCGATGAAATAGAGGAGAGGGGGCTTTGCTTCAGATCATGTCTGCGTCCCGGCCGGAGGAAGGTGGATGTGAAGGTGATCCGCACCCTCTCTCCTTCCGACTGCTATGACGTAATCTTCGTGGCTGTACGCTTCACGTCACTTGAATCCGTCATTTCCGTGTTGAAGGCGAATGAATCGCGGACAGTTGTGTTCATCGGGAACAACACGAAAGTCGATGAGTGTCTGGATGCACTTCCCGGGAGAAACGTCATGTTTGCATTCGTATCAGCTGCCGGACACAGGGAGAAGGACTGTGTCTACGGCATCGATCTGAAGAAAATCACGATAGGCTCGACTGGAAACAGTCCGTCGTACGGCTCTCTCATCGGGAGAATCTTCGAAGGTACGGAATACAGGGTGACGGTGGAGGACAACATGGGGGATTATCTTCTTTCCCATGCGGCCTTTGTAGTCCCTGCGGCATTTGCATGCTATTTCACTGACGGGAACCTGCGGAAAATAGCTTTCAGAAGAAAATACATAGACAGAATCATAGATGCTTCAGTCGAGGGGTACTCGGCCCTCGAGAAGGCCGGTGTCCGGATACTGCCCGATAACGAGGATTTCCGCAGCAGACGTTACAGGAGGATCTGCCGCATACTCTACAGGCTCATCGCCCTCACGAAAATCGGAAGAGTATGCGTGTGTGATCATGCGATGAATGCAGTGGAGGAGATGACCGCTCTCAACAGGGACCTCAGGAAAATCTTCGCATCAGCGGGACAGGAATGCGGTAAGTGGAGAAAGATGGAGAAAGACGCAGAAAAGTACATCGGAAAGCCGGAATGAATGACGGCGGGTGTTTCAGAAAGACAGGGAAAGCTGTAGGATGAGAGTAAGTGGAGACTAACTCATGAACAGCTACAATGACATAGGGATTTCACGCGCCCTCGACACCGCACGCATAAGGAAGCTTCTTTCAATCGGACTCTTCTCGTCGCTTATCACTTTCGTCTCCGACATGATTCTCGGCTGGGGAACGGAGGACGTGACGCTTACGGGAATCGGCAGGATGCTCTCGGCATATACTGATATTTCCGATACGGCGCTCTTCATCTGCGGTCTTCTGGGACTTGTCGGAATCTCAATCGAGGGACTCTCGTTCTTCGGTATCTACCGCATGATCGCCCCGTACAGTGAGAAGTATGCACACCTCTACCGCACCGGAATATTCGGCTGGATGCTCTTCGCCCCCTGCGGCTTCCACGTTCCCGTATGTGCGGCCGTGTTCCTTCAGAAACACATCGGTGCGAGCGACATCGTGGAGAAGTACGCACTCTGTTTCGTCCTTCCGTCAATCATTCTCTTTTTTGGTTTCTTCATCATTCTCTCCGCTTCCCAGATAAGGGCCTTCCTGGCGGGATGCACGCCGTACCCGAAGTGGTGCTGGGTATTCTCTCTTCCCGTTATGATGGCTTCAGTACTGCTTCTCAACGTCTTCGGCAACAGACCCTGGGTCAATGCCCTGACCACTTCCTGGATAAGCCTCGGCGGCATATGGATGTTCGGAGGACTTCTCATCACTATGAAGAGGGCGGGGAATCAGTAGGAAAAGACAAAGGCGGGACCGTATCCCGCCTTGAGAAAGATGTGAGGTTCGTTCCTGTAAGTGCCGGGGAGACTCCGTCCGCCATGAAGGATATGTGTCTTGCGCACGCCGAAGCAAGGGATGAAAGGAATGCAGAGAGCCTGCTCCTCATTCCGTGCTTCATCCTCGATTTTCTCTGCATCCACCTGTTCCCGGACGGAAACGGGCGTGTCTCGAGGCTGCTGACGCTTCTCCTCTTCTATAAGTCCGGTTTCGACGTCGGACGCTATATCTCCTACGAGAATGCAGTGGATGAGCACAGAGCCATGTACTATGAAGCGTTGAAACATTCATCTGCAGGATGGAATGAATGCGTGAATGATCATCATTCATTCACTTCAATCTTCTGATGATGGCTCTATGCTGCGATGAACTCTCAGGGCACATATCTCTCCTGGATGGCGGATCGAAGGGGAAGAGCGGGGCTGTCGAGAAGGCCCTGAGAGAGAGTAACCGCCCGATATCGAAAAAGGAGATCATGTCGCTTCTTCCGCCTGTCAGTGTCTCGACGATAGAGGCGGAGCTTGGGCGTCTTGTAAAAAGCGACGTCATAGAGAAGGTCGGAAGCGGCCCCGCAACGAAGTACCGCATTGTCTGCCCCCTCTCCGCGGCATATCGGGAAGCACAGACCGGGAAAGGAAGAAGAGAGCCTGGAAGCGGGCGCCCGCCGGATAATATTGCCTCTCACGTCCGAAAAGGTCATTATTCTCACAAGGAGAATACAATGCCAGAGAACAGAACCGCCCTTGACATGCTTTACGAACGAACGAGGAAAACACCGGAGAAGGTATGCCTCGTTTATCATCCGGATGAGAGGATGACATATGAGGAGTTATGGCTGCTCTCGGGTCGTGTGTACTCCTATCTGAAGAGGATGGGAATCGGAAAGGAGGACAGGGTACTGTACACTCTCCCGAGGGGACTGTGTCACTACGCAGCCATGGTCGGCACGATGAGAGCGGGAGCCGCATTCATCCTCACCGAAACGGGAGCTGACGAAAGAACGGCATTCATCAGAAGGAACTCGGAAGCGAAGACGGTAATCGGCGAAAAGGAGTGGAGGGAGATAGAGAAGACGGAGAGTCTCGAGGGCTTTGAGAAAGTCGATCTCCATGCCCTTCTGTACATAGCCTATACTTCCGGTACGACAGCAGAACCCAAGGGTGTTCTTCACGAATACGGCTCGCTCGACAACGCAGCACTGAGCGCCCGGATCGACGGGAAACCCATTCTGACGGAGAACGATACATTCCTCGCAATGAGCCCGCTCAACTTCGTTTCCCAACCCATAATGTTCTCGTTTCTCTGCGTCTGGGGAACGACGCTTGCCCTGATGCCCTGCGAGTACAGGGAGAGCGATGAGAAATTCCACTCCTACGTGAAGACTGCCGGAGTGAACTCGGGTTACCTCACGCCGTCGTTTCTGAGAAAGCATTATCCCTTCGGCGAGAAGTGGAGACTCTGCATCCTCTCCTCCGAACCCGCCGACGGACTCGATATCCCGGGCATGAAGGTATACAACTGCTATGCCTCGACCGAGTCGGGGTGTCTTACGACTGTATATGAACTGAAGAAGCCCCTGACCCCCGCTCCGGTTGGAAAGAGTGCGGTACTCGAGGTCTTCATACTCCGTGAGGACGGAACGGAGGCCGAGAGAGGAGAGAAGGGCGAAGTCGTGTGGCGCAACGCGTATGTCCGGGGCTACCTCAATCTCCCCGAGAAGACACGCGCCCTTCTCCGCGGCCGCGTATTCCACTCGGGAGACTCGGGAGAAATCACGGAAGACGGGAATCTCATACTCCACGGCAGAACAGACGAATGCTTCAAGATCGGAGGATACCGCATAGAGCCAGAGGAGGTTGCCGGGGCAGTGAGAAAGGTATGCCCCCTCGAGCATTTCGTCGTCAGGGGATTCGTCTACAAGGACATCTCCTCGATAATCGTCTTCTACACCGACAGTGTCACACTCGATGAGGAAGATATCCACAATTCTCTTCTGAAGCTTCTTCCCGAATACATGGTCCCGACATCGTTCGTGCACCTCGATGACTTTCCTCTCCTCTCCACGGGAAAGCTCGATAAGCTCGCGCTTCTTCCTCCCGAGGGAAACTGGGAGAACTTCCGCACCATCCGGAGAGCGGATCTGAAGGAAATCGGAAGAGGGCGTACCGCCTCCGTCTATGACATGGGCGACAGGGTTCTGAAGCTCTTCAGAGCACAGGTTCCGTATACTCTCGTGAACCAGGAGAAGATACTCACTTCCGTCTCCCACGACCTCGGAGTGACAGACGAAAGGGCATATGAGATCGTCCGTTCCGGCGCTTCCTACGGGATAATCCTCGATAAGCTCAAAGGCGACAGTCTCGAGAACCTCCTTGCTTCGTCACCGGAGAAGTCCCGGTCTCTCATCGGGATCTTTGCGTCCGGCGTGAAGCGCATCCATTCGATTCACGTACCCGACGATCGCCTTCCCGATATGAGAAAGTATGCGATTGCCCTGACGGAGCACATAGCGCCGTCGCTGCTGAACGGGGCGGAAAGGGGGAAGGTGAGGAGAATATTCGAGGTAATACCCGAGCGCGATACCTTTGTTCTCGGCGACTGCCACCCCGGAAACGCCATAATCTCCCGCGGCAGAGTAAATTTCATCGACTTTCTCTTCGCGGGAAAGGGGCACTGCGTCTTCGACCTCGTTTCGGTTTACTCGGGACACCTCTATAAAGGAAATGGCGGGAAGAATGATAATGAAGAAGAGAACAGGGCATTCTTCGAAGCCTTCATGAAGGACTATGCACCGTCCTTTTCGGACACGGAGGGGCTCTGCGCCTTCCTCTCAGCCCTTAAAGCCGCCCGTACCCTCATTGCATCCGCCGCTCTTCCTGGGTTCTATCCGAAAACGCTCCTGATGGAAGCGAAGAAAACGGCACTGGAAGGAGCAGAACGGCTTGAAAAGGAAGGAATGACGACGCCGTCCTTCCTTCTTTTCGACGGAGAGTGAGAAAGACGGAAGGGAGGAGAGGGGAAAAGCTATTCCTTCTGTTTTCTGAGGTACCTCAGGACTCTGAGGGCATATCTGTTGCGGTTTTCGATCTCAATCCAGAACCGGTCCCCCGTTATCTTTTGAAAGTTCTCGTCGTCGTAATCCTTCATGTTGATTGAGAACTGCCTCATCAGTTCCTCATCATCCGGGGCCGGCTTCTTTTTCATGTCCATTACGGAGAGAAGAGTGGAGAACGGGTAGAGATCGGAGAAGTCCCCGGGAAAGCCGCTCCGGATGGAGCTGCCCCTGTTATTCCTGTTGACTAGGGAATGGACATACTTCTCGTCACCCGTGTAGAGAACGCCTTCATTCATTCCGGTATTGTAGATCTGGACTCTGTTCAGAATATCCACATCCTTTCCGGAAAGAGCTGCGACGCCGTCGGAGACGGGAAGGGAATATATGTCGCTGTCGTAGAGACAGAATGAGAGTGTCGGAGTGAGAGGAAGAACAATCACCGTTCCCCTGTCCATGAAGACAGGTCTTACGCCTTCTGTGAAGATGTTCTTCTGCCTCTTCACATAAGTGTTGATGATGCTCAGAGGCGAAGCGCCGATGATGAAGCTCTTTCCCTCCGGAGCTTTCAGGAGACACGGAGTGAGATCGAGAAGGTATACACCGAATGTAATCGCCTTGTTGGTTGCATCGAAGAGTTCCTTCCATCTCTCCTTCCGGTAGTACTCGTTTCTCTCCTTTGTTGCGTTTAGGCCTTTGAGAAGGGGGGAGTCCGCAATGGATTCCACCCTCTCCGTGAAGTCTTCGAAGCATCCCCGGACGGATGGGGAAGCGTAGAGCTGCAGCAGCAGAAGCTCCCTCCCCGTCAGCGTTCCCATTGCCGACATGGAGGAGAAGTTTCCTTCCATGAGTTCCCGGACCACACGGGTGAAGGACCTGTCGAATTTCTCAAGATACTCTGTGACCTTTCCGTCTTCGTCGAGATACGATGAGTGGAAGTATCTGTCGATACCTCCCGCTGCGATACTCTTCTCTCTGATCGGGTTGCACCACGATGCCTTCTTTCCGTCTTCGGACCAGTTTCTTATGAGGGCCCGGGACACATGGTAATATCTGTATTTCTCTGCCATGGGTAAATCGTAAGCCATGGAGGGTCGAAGGACAACAGGAAAAGGCACAGAGAAAGAAGAGCTGGGGATGGAACAGGGAAAGCTGGAGGGAGACTGAAAAGAGAGGGCGTACGAATACGCCCCCGCAGATATTGAAGATATTATCTCCTGAAAGATACGGTGTCCTACATCCTCTCTCCGTTACCGAGCTTTGCGCACTGCCAGAGAATCTCGTAGAGGGATGTGGAGTCGAAGGGCTTCGAGAGATGGAAGTTCATTCCCGCTTCGATAGTCCTCTTTCTCTCCTCGTCGAAGGCATCGGCAGTCAGTGCCGCGATAGGAACGGTCTTTGCATCGGGCCTCTCGAGAGAACGGATGATTCTCGTCGCCTCGAGGCCGTCCATGACCGGCATACGTACATCCATGAGGATTGCTTCGTATGTAAAGGGCCTGCTTGCCTTGAAGAGATCCACCGCCTCCTGACCGTTCACCGCTTCAGTGACAATGCCGCCGGCATTCTCGACGATGATTCTTGCAAGGTATGTGTTGATCTCGTTGTCCTCGACAAGGAGAACCTTCATTCCGTTGAGGTCCTTTCTGATCTTCTTCGGCTGTACCGGCTTCTGGACTTCCGCCTTCGATACGATATCCACATCGAGGAGGACTGTGAATTCCGTTCCTTCGTTGACCTTGCTCTTGACCGTAATCGTACCGCCCATTGCGTCAACAAGGCTCTTCACAATAGGAAGACCCAGTCCCGTTCCCTTCTTTTTGTCAGTGAGGGTGGAGTGCTCCTGTGCAAACGGCTCGAAGAGATGCTTCTGGAACTCCTCGCTCATTCCGATTCCGTTGTCGCGCACGACGAACTTGATTCTCAGCCTGTTGTTCTCGGTCTCGAGGTTCGTAACCTCGAACCATACGTCGCCTCCGTCGGGGGTGAACTTCGCCGCATTCGAGAGCAGGTTGAAGAAAATCTGGTTGAACCTGAGCTTGTCGACTGCGATGGTGTATTTCCCCGGATTGACCTCCTGATGGAAATTCAGGTGTTTCTCGGCCATGATGGGAGTGATGACGGTGTCCACCATGTTTAAAAATTCCGTTCGTGTCAGGTTCTCTCTGCTGAGAACCATCTTGCCGTTTTCGATGCGGCTCATGTCGAGGACGTCGTTGATGAGTCCGAGAAGGAACCTGCTCGAGAGCAGCGACTTCTCGAGGTAGTCGTGTACCCTGTCCGATACCGGCTCGAGGAGCGCAAGCTCCGTGAGGTTGATGATTCCGTTCATCGGGGTACGCATGTCATGGCTCATGCGCGAGAGGAAATCCGTCTTCGCACGGCTTGCCTCCTGGGCCTTCTCGCTGGCTTCCTGTGCCTTTTCCAGAGCCTCCTGTACGGCTTCCTGCTGCTGCTCCTTCACAAGTTCGGAGTCCTTTGTTGCAATGAAGTAGAATGCAAGCATGGTGACGATGACAGAGCAGAACGGCATGAACGGGAAGATCGTTCCCTGCGGGATTACCGAGCCGTTGACGACGGCGCCGATGAGCATGATGAAGGAAATCAGCATCGCACGGAATGCGTAGCGTTCGTTCTGCTCGCTTCTTCTGGCGCTGATTATGAGGAGGTCCAGAAGCGACTCGGCGTAGTAGAAGTAGTTGAGTAATGCGTAGAAGTCGTAGACGGGGCCTCTGGAGTACATGCCGGCTTCGTCGAAGTAGTAGAGGGCACCCGTGAACGGGGTGACGACTACGAGTCCGAGGAGAATGACGATGGGAATCAGCTCGATACGGCGTATAACCTTACCGAAGGTGCTTCCGACGAAGTTACGCACGAAGACATGCCACACGAAGGGCAGAACCGTATATGCAACGTAGAAGATGAAGGATACGATCTTCCATGCTGCCGGTGTCAGACCTCCCGAAAGGTGGCAGGTGATGAAGACTCCGTCCATGACGGCGTAGAACGCCGTTCCTCCGATGAGGATAAGGGAATACCTGCGGCTGGAACTGTCCGCCACCGCGGAAAACGAGCGTACCGCAATGATGCCGAGGATGATCAGCATGAATGCGGAGCTGAGAAGATAACTCGATAGTGTGCTGCTCATATATCTTTCATTCCCCCTGTCATCAGTTGAGAGCGGCGAGTAAGGTGCAGACTCTCCCGTACTCCGCCGTCAGATGCGGCATTGCAGCCTTCGCTTTCTCCGCATCCCCGGCCCTCAGATATTCCGTGACTTCCGACGAGAGCTTATACAGGCTCTCGATACCGAGGTTCGCGCTGACGCCCTTGAGCGTGTGCGCGGCACGGAATGCCTCCTCGGTCTTGCCTTCCTCCAGCGCAGACACGAGACTCGAATAGCTTCCGTCCTTCGGGAATTTACCCAGGATCATCTTCACAAGATTCTCATTGCCTCCGAGACGCGAGAGGATAACAGCCGAATCGGCTCCAACTGCAGCATAGAACTGCCCGATATTGTTCATTGATTAAACTCCTTATAGAAACACAGTCACCGCAACTGAGAATTCCCGTCCCGCCGCCGGCGGCGCACGACAGTGCTGTTATATTTCCGACAGCGTCATTCTAACAGAAGTTTGAGAAAACAGACAACTGTAAAGTTAGCGCTTAATACATTCTTTCCTATATCTTTACCTGCTTTCCCTTAACCGGAACCCATAATGATGCCTGAACCCTTCTGCCATGAGAAAACTGTAAACAGTGTCACCTCAATCCCCGACAGAAGGACAGCAGACTGCAACCCGTCACTCCGAGTCGTCGCTTCAGATATCATCAATATACTAAACTGACAGTCAACAACTTACGTGACAATAAATTAATTTATACTAAACATCCGTCCCGATTCCGCTTTTCCTGCAGAATCCCCGGATTGAAGGTGAATCTTGCGACTGCCTCCGGTAAAAGAGACAGAGTATGGGGATATCGCAGGCAAAAGGAGCGCTACCTGAAATTCCGGAACGACATCTCTAGAACCGGGGAAGCAGCTGACAGGGAACGACTGATGAAGGAAGCGATTGCCTACATGTTGTCGCAGGTTATTGTTCTGAGACTTTGTCTGATATGCTCCTGCATACCTGGATCAGTACAATAGATGTAGCAGCCTTTCATACCTCTGGTCATGAGGGTACGGTATGTGTTCTTGATGATTTCATCAGCAAGAGCCAGGGCCTTTCCGGGGGTCTTCTTGTACATTGTCTTCAAGCCTTTGATGGAGTTGTCCGTTGAAGCTCTTTTTGTAAAGTCCGTGACCACATGACCGTTTTCATAGCGGATATCATCTCCCATAATCACTCCGATGTAGTCGAATTCCAGACCCTGTGTCGTATGAATGCAGCCTGCTTCGTTTACCGAGCTTTCCTCCAGTGCATAGATCTGATCGCGCAGGTTCCAGCTGATTTCGAAATCTCCGATTTTAATGTCATGGTAATCAGGATCATTCTGTTTTTCCTTGTTCCAGTTCCAGCAGTAACCTGCAACGATCCTTGCCCGGTTGGTTTCTCTGTTTTTCTCGAGTATGTGAGCTCTCAATTCCTCCGGACTGTCACAGAGGATGACATTGTAGTCCAGATCGTCCAGCGTCGGGTTTGCTGTCTCGCGAATCTCCAGAAGGTTGTCAACCCAGGCAAGATATCCGTTCGAGCCGTTGCATCTGAACTGTGATACGAGTTCGAGTTCGGAAACTTCTGAACCTTCAACCGCAGCCTGTCTCCTTATCTCGTCTATTGAGCCGAAATCGGATGTCGTAACACGCTGGTTTTCATCAATGAAGAAAACGGAGCAGCAGGAGGAATGGATGATTTCCCTAATCTGGTTCCGGTTACCGTTGTCGCTTGTATACTGACTCCTCTTCTCGAGTCTGTGTGCTTCATCGGTAATCAGAGTATGGAAAGTGTTCAGATTCGATTCGACAAAAGAGGCTGATCCCTTGAAGAGATTGTCCACACCGGAAAGGTGAACGCCGTTTCTCAGCTTCTTCAGATACACCTTTCTGGGAGCTTCGTTCTTGGAGACGTAGCAGACAATCTGGTCGTGTTTCGTCAGCTCTGCCAGCAGATTGACGGCGATGACGCTTTTCCCCGTCCCCGGACCGCCTTTGCAGATGATTGTTCTCTTCCTGTGGTCTTTCTGACATTTCAGAGAAATATGAAGAATATCCTCGAAGGCCACCTTCTGTTCATCAATCATGACAAACTCCCTGTTGCCTCGGAGCATTGAGGAAATCGAGTCCTGCAGTTTCTTTGAAGGTCTGATGGCACCGTTATCCAGCTGGTACAGGACTTTCCTGTTGTCGCCTGTCTTGACATACTTCTTTATGAATGCTCTCAGGTCTGATACATGTCCGCTTGTGAAGGCAGGTGCGGCTTTCAGATACAAATCGTACTGCGGGTCGAACAGGGGATCGTAACTGCTGTTCGTCTTGTAATTGTGAAGATAGGCGCAGGGACTGATTTCAATATTCTCATTCTGAACGGCTTCATTGAAGTCTGAAATCAGCTGTGCATACGACCATGCCTGATAGGAAGGATGGACAACTCTCCTGATTCCGTTTCCCGTATATGTTTCAACAAGTCCGTCCTGGCCGGGAACCTTCGTTATACTGTCCCACTGCTTGAGTTCGATGACAACCATCTCGGGGGTATTGACTGAATTGTAGCCGGATATCATGAAGTCGACGCGTTTCGCGGATTGAGGAATATTGTATTCAATGGCAATTCCAGAGTCGGCCGGTATGCCGGCATCACTCATGACCTTGTACATGAACTGCATGGAATTGTTCCATGATCTGATTTCATTCGGAGCTGAGGCTCTTCCCGTCTTTGTTTTTAGATTGTCCAGAATTTCGTCGGCGATTCTGTCGTCTTCGACACTCGATATGAAATCAGACTTTAATCCGCTGTATACAATCATCTTCCCAAACCCTTACCGCTGTCGGGACACGGATAGTGTGTTTTTCTGTCCCCGAACAAGCTTACTTCCCGAGATTGTAACATAAAATGATCCGCATGGTGCTGTTGATTACAAAAGCAGACGAAGAAAAGCACAGTATTACCCGGACTATGCATACCATCATGCCCTTTTCACGGAAGGGATGAAGATATTCTCCGACAGCAAGATTTCGTCATTTCTTACCGACCTGGGAGAGGAAGCTTCCTTTTCGTTTCTCGACCGGTGGAACAAGAAGATGGATCACAGGGAAAAGATATACATAAGTTATGATGCAACTAATAAGAATACACAGGCGGGAGATTTAGCGATAGGTGAATTCGGAGAGGCCAAGGATAAGAAGAATCTCCCGATATTCAACTATGCCATTGCCTATGACAAGACCAACAGCAAACCGCTTTTCTACGAAAGATACTGCGGCTCCATAGTTGATGTCTCGCAGCTTGAGTTCATGATTGCGAAGGCGAAGGCCTACGGGTACAGAGCGGTTTCCTTCATTCTGGACAGGGGATATTTCTCCGAAGGCAACTTCAGGCTTCTCGATCAGGAGGGGTATGATTTCATAATCATGCTCAAGGGGAAGAAGAAGCTCCTTGAGAAATCTGTTGACAGTGTACGTGGCACATTCGAAACAAAAAGCAGTTGCTACATAAAGAGTTACAAGGTGTACGGCACTACAATCGAAGGCCCGGTTTTCGAGAATGACCGGAACCGTTACATCCACATCTTCTACTCTATAACCAGAGCGGCACAGGCTCAGAGGATGATAGAAGACAAGTTCAACAAGATGAGTGATGCCATCGAGAAGCAGATAGGACATAAATATGAATTCAACGGTACATTCAACGATTACTACAACATTACCTATGATAAGGAAGGGACAGTTCTCTTCTACGAAGAAAAGCCGGGAGTAAGGGAGAGGGAGCTTTCCTACTGCGGTTATATTGCCATCATTACATCCGAGAAAATGAAGGCTCCGGAGGCATTGGAGAAATACAAATCCAGGGATGAGAGCGAGAAACTCTTCAGAGGCGACAAGAGCTACTTGGGTAACAGTGCACTCAGAACCTATACAGATGAGAAGACGGATGCCAAGATTCTCATCGAATTCGTAGCTCTCATCGTAAGATCCAGAATTTACTCCAACATTAATCTGGCAACACTGAAACTTGCGAATAAACCCAACTATGCGACGGTTCCCGCAGTCATGAAGGAATTGGATAAGATTGAGATTACAAAACATTTCGACAACGTCTACCGCCTGGACCACCCGGTCACTAAGACGCAGAAGGACATCCTGAGCTATTTCGGCATAAGCGAGGATGACATCAGGAAGGAAGCCGATACTCTCGGTGAAATTCTGAAGAAGGAGGAGTAAGAATGGCAAGGCGACCCAGCTGTAAGGCGATTGATGCAAGGATTAAAAGAACTCAGGAGAAAGCAATTCGCCTGAAGAAGGAATACGATGACACACTTGCTGTTCTGAAGGACCTCCTTGATGAGAAAAGGAAGATACAGACGGAGATTCTGCTTCAGGCAGTTAAGAAAAGTGGAAAATCATTCGAGAAAGTTCTCAAGATCATTGAACTTTGAGGTATAATTTCTAGGAAGTTCACACTATAACTACCGATCTGTCGGTCGTGTAAGTGGTGACAATAGTATTGTACAGATAGAGGCAGAGGAGGCTTGAGTTGGATTCCCGTTTGAAAGATATTGTCATCACAGATGTTACTGATGTTCTCCTTGTGAATATCATAGGGGGGAATCAGCAGAGGCACATAACACGGAAGGAGTACGGAATCTCCTTCTGTGCCGAGGGGAAGATTGTGTACGAGCATGACGGGAAGAGTTTCGTCTCGGATCCGCAGCATGTCATGATTCTCCCGAGGAATCTTTCGTATACCATCCATGAGATTCACCCCGGACATTTCCCCGTAATCAACTTCACCTGCACCGATGACTGCAGGATCGACGACTTCATCTCCTGCGAGGTCGATTCGATGAACGTATTCATGAACTCGTATGAGTATATTCAGAAGCTCTTCCTCTTCAAGAGGGATAACTACCACCTGAAGGCCCTGAGCTCCCTTTACGATATGCTCGGCAATCTCGGCGTAAGGGACTACCAGAGCAGGGAGTACCACCTCATCACGGCGGGTATCAGATACATGGAGGAGAACTTCTCCGATCCTCTGATGTCTGTCGAGAAGATGGCGGAGGTTTCCGGGATGAGCGTTGCGTACTACCGGAGGATGTTCGAATCCGTTTACGGCACCTCTCCGAGAAAGTATCTGATCGCCATCAGAATCAAGAAGGCCAAACAGCTTCTGAACGTCAACAGGCCCTCCATCCAGGAGGTTGCCGCCCAGTGCGGCTTCTCCAGTGTCCATCACTTCTGCCGCTGCTTCAAGGACGAAGTGGGGTGCACTGCTACAGAATATTTCGAACAGTACGGAATCAAGGGCATCTGAACCGGTTTTCTTTGTAAATTGGCAGTCAGATGTACGGTCTGTGTTTGTGAAAACAGCATTTCCTTTAACAAAATCGATACTCCTCATATTTGAGTCTGTATCGAAAATGTTAAAAAATAGCCTCTATTCTAAATTGACGGTTCTCTCCTTCTGATTCAATAATTCAGACAATAAGAGGAACGGAAATGGAGTTTTCAAACAAAACCGCAGTCGTTACGGGCGCTGCATCCGGAATGGGATTTCTCTGTTCGAAGACCTTTGCCGAAAAGGGCGCAAAGGTCTCGATGCTCGATGTAAATGCTGAAGCTTTAAATGATAAGGTCAACGAGCTCAGGGCTCTGGGACTCTCTGTCATCGGCATCCCGGTTGATTTGAGAAAATACGACGAAATCGTCGAAGCAAGAGAGAAGACTCTTGAAGCCTTCAAGACTATCGACATCGTCGTCAACTGCGCCGGAGGATCGAGCAAGAGAATCTGGAAATGCAATGACGAATTCATCAATGTACCTATTGAGGTTTTTGACTGGGGTATTGATGTAAACCTGAAGGGACCGTTCTACGTCAACCACGTCATGATGAAGCAGATGGTGGCGCAGAAAAGCGGTGTCATCGTGAATATCGGGTCAATCACGGGAGAGGAGGGCTGTCCGTCGGCTGTCGACTACTCGGCAGCAAAGAGCGGTGTCATGTACGGCCTGACGAAGTCTCTCGCCCTCTACGGTGCGCAGTACGGTATAAGAGTATGCTGCGTCTCTCCCGGTCCCGTTCTCACAAGAGCCGCCATGAGCAATATGTCGACTCTTGTCGGCAGAGCTGCCGAACCTGAGGAGATAGTCGACCTCATCATGTTCGTCGCTTCCGATAAGGGCGCGTTCATCGACGGTACCAACTTCCTCATCGACGGCGGCAGAAACATCATGAGAGTGAAGAGGGGCTGAAATGACACTTAAACCCACCTTCCTCAACCAGCAGAATCCGATTCTCTGTGCAATCACCGAAAACGGCGAGCCCAGCAGCATCATCTCCGATATGTGCAATGCATTCGACGACGGTGCCGAGGCATTTGCAATAGAGCTCGACCACATGAAGGACGAAGACAAGACGGAGGCGAAACTGAGGGAGATCTTCTCCGTTGCCGGAAGCCGTCCCGTCTACGTCACGAACTACAGACAGAACAATAATCTCGGTAAGAGCGACGAACAGCTGGCCCGGGAGCTTCTTGTGGCTCTCGATGCGGGTGCAACCCTCATAGACGTCATGGGCGACATGTTCGACCCGCAGAAGCTCGAACTCACGGAGAATCCGGAGGCCGAGGAGAAGCAGATCAGGCTCATAAAGGAAATCCACGCCAGGGGCGGGGAAGTCCTGATGTCGTCGCATACGAAATGCTTCATGAAGGAGGAGGATGTCATCAGATTCGCTTCCATTCACGAGAAGCGCGGGGCGGATATCGCAAAGATCGTCACCTGGGCGGATACGGAGGACGAACTTGTGGACAACCTCCGGACATCGGTGCATCTGAAGAAGGCGCTCTCGATTCCGTTCCTCTTCCTTTCCTGCGGACGCTGCAGCCGCATACAGAGAGTCGGCGGTTACATGTTCGGGTCCTCGATAGTACTCGGTGTAACCAGTCATAACAATGAGAATTCAAGACTCCAGCCTTCTGTCAGGGCGATGAAAGCGGTGCTTTCGAACGCCAACTGGCAGTGTGACAGAGATCTTTGAGGAGAACAAATGAAAAAGAAACTGCTGTACCTGGCAAAGAACTGGGAGGACATCCTGGCGGCTATATTCCTTTCCGTCATGATTCTGACCGCCATCTTCAATGTCTTTACGCGTTACGTCCTGAACAGTCCCTTCACGTGGGCCGAGGAGCTTGAATGCATCTGTCTCGTGTGGGCGACCTTCACTTCCTCTGCTGCCGCATACAAGAAGAACATGCACTACGGCATGGACTTCCTTGTGGACAGACTTCCCTTCAAGGCGAAGATCCAGCTCAGAAGAGCCATCATCTTCATCAGCATATTCGTCTTCGCATTCCTCTTTGTGCTCTCGATCATGTTCCTGAGACAGGTTACGAAAACCACGGTCTTCTTCCGTCTCAACTACCGCTACATCGACTTCGCGGCAGTCGTCGGCTTCGGAAGCATGGAAATCTATTCAATCATCTATTTCATCGAGTCATTCACTCATCCCGACAGATTCGCTGCCCGCTATGTAGCGGCCTATGACGATGATGAGACTGCGGTCGAAGGAGGTAACGCATGACACTCTATCCCGTAATTCTGCTTTTCCTGTTCTTTGCAGCAGGCGTTCCCGTTGCAATAGCACTCGTGATGTGCCTCATCGGATACTTCATCTCCGATCCGTACATCTCTGCAACCGTCATAATCCAGAGAATGGTCGCCAACGTCGAGACTCCGGCAATGATGGCCGCTCCGATGTTCATCATCGCCGGTGCCATCATGAGCCGCAGCGGTGTCACGAGCCGTCTCATGAACCTTGCAGACTGCTTTGTCGGAAGCCTCACGGGAGGACTGGGACACATCAACATCGTCCTCTCGACCCTCATGGGCGGAATCTCCGGCTCTGGTGCAGCCGACGCTGCCTCCGACTGCAAGATTCTCGTTCCCGAGATGAACAAGCGCGGCTACAGCAAGGCATACAGCGGTGCTGTCACTGCAGCATCTGCAGTCATCACACCGATCATCCCGCCTGGAGTCGGACTTGTCGTATTCGCAGCAATCTGCGAGTGCTCTGTCGGTAAGCTCTTCTGCTCGGGTTATCTTCCCGGAATCATGATGTGTGCCGGAATGATGGCATGGAACTACCTCTGGGCGAAGAAGCACAAGATCCAGAAGACAAGAGAGAAGATGGCAAGCGGAAAGGAGATCGGAAAGGCTCTGAAGGAATCCATATGGGCTCTCGTTATTCCGTTCGTACTCATCCTCGGTCTCAGAGTCGGTGCTTTCACGGCTGTCGAAGGCGGCGCAATCATCGCTCTGTACTCTCTCATCGTCGGTAAGTTCGTCTATAAGGAACTGAAATTCAGGGACCTTCCCGAGATTATGCTCGAGTCCGTGCTTTCAATCGGCCCCGTCATGCTTGTTCTCTGCGGCGCAAACGTATTCAGCTACTACCTCAGCTGGGAACGCATTCCCCAGGCAATCTCGACGGCTATCGCAGGTGTCACGGCGAACAAGATCCTCTTCCTCCTGCTGATGGATGTCGTAATGCTCATCCTGGGTATGTTCCTCGACGGAATGGCATGCATGATGATCATCGCCCCCATCCTTGCACCCGTTGCAACAGCCATGGGAGTGAACCTTATCCACTTCGGTATCGTAATGTGTCTCTGCACGGCAATCGGAGCAATCACACCGCCTTTCGGAACGTACATATTCCTCGTCTCCGGTGCGATAAAGGTCAGGACGGAGGAGGTGTGCAAGGAGCTCATACCCTTCATCTTCGTATGCGTCGCAGTCCTCGTTCTCATCACCGTTTTCCCGGATATCACACTGATAGTACCGAAACTTGTATACGGATCAGTTTAGTAAGAAGGAGTTTTATCTATGAAAGCAATACTCATCAGGGATGATGACAAGAGAAGCCTCGTCTGGAGCGATGTTCCGGACCCCGTGATGAAGGATGATGAAATCCTCATCGAGATATATGCCGCAGCTCTCAACAGGGCCGACCTCATGCAGAGGGCGGGGGATTACCCGCCACCCGCAGGATGCCCGGAATGGATGGGCCTCGAAGTCGCTGGAAAGATAAAGGCGATGGGAAAGACCGCCGAAGCCGAATCGAAGTGGAGAATCGGTGACAGGGTATGCGCTCTTCTCGGAGGCGGCGGATATGCCGAGTACGT
This sequence comes from Sphaerochaetaceae bacterium, assembly GCA_963643635.1. Classification (GTDB taxonomy): domain Bacteria; phylum Spirochaetota; class Spirochaetia; order Sphaerochaetales; family Sphaerochaetaceae; genus Ornithospirochaeta. The sequence goes on from CAVILL010000040.1 coordinate 17,710, forward strand.
GACGGTACGTTACGACATGGCGATGCCCGTACCTTCCAACTGCACGATGGTCCAGGCTTCAGCTATTCCCGAAGCCTTCGCGACTGCATACCTCAACCTCTTTATCGAAGGCCAGGCAAAGAAGGGTGAGACCCTTCTGATGAATGCGGGGGCAAGCGGACTTGCAAGCGTCGTCATTCCGATGGCGAAGGCATTCGGGCTGAGAGTCATAACGACTGTCCTCACAGACGAGATTGCCGCATCCATAAAGCACCTCAATGCCGACAGGGTCGTGTCTGCTGAATCCGAGGACATAGCAGAAGTGATGAAGGCCGAGCTTGAGGCCGGACACGGAGTCAACCTCGCAATCGACTGCCTCGGAGGCTCAGCCGTTCCCAGGTGCATGCCGTACCTCGAGAGGGAAAGCCGCTGGATCATCATCGCAACCCTCGCCGGTGATACCGCTCCGATCGACATGAAGCTCATGTACAAGAAGTCCATCAGAATCATCGGAAACACCCTGAGAGCACGCACTCCACAGATGAAGGCCGAAATTCTCTCCTCCCTCGTGAGAGACGTATGGCCGAAGGTGGAGAAGGGCGAGGTGCTCCCGACCATCTACACGACGCTTCCGATTGAGAAAGCTGAGGAAGCACATTCAATCCTTCAGAAGGGACAGAATGTCGGAAAGGTCGTCCTTGTAGTGAAGGAAGAGAGGTAAAGACTCTGTCTACGGACAGAAGTGAATAAGGATTTATATATCTTGAAAAAAGATATCGGTTAAGAACGAATTCAAAAAAGGAGAAAAATATGAAGAAAGTTCTTGTTATCATGTTAACCCTCATCGTTGGCATCGGTATGGTATTCGCTCAGGGTTCTTCCGAATCCGGCAGCACGAAGGCTACAGTCCTGAAGATTTCCATCTCAGAGACGGCAGTCGACATCAAGGCAGAGGTCATCAAGGAAATGATCGCAGAGATGGAGGAACTCAGCGGCGGAGAGCTCAAGTTCGAACTCTACTGCTCGAATGAACTCGGATCTCTTGCAGACGTTGTCGAACAGACAAAGATCGGAGCAAACATCATCAGCGGAACAAGCGGTGACTTCTATGCTTCCTACGGTGCACCGGACATCATGGCAACCTCCCTTCCGTATGTCCTGACAAGCATCGACGAATGTGAGAATCTCACGAACTCCGCTCTCTTTGCAGAATGGGCTGACGCAATCGAAAAGGAATCCGGCCTCAAGATCTTCAACATCGGCTGGGTTTCCACTCCGAGAGACGTTATCTCCA
>CAVILL010000041.1:0-18883 GCA_963643635.1 Sphaerochaetaceae bacterium
GCTGCAAAGGATAATGCCCGATGACGGGCTTTTTCTTTTGGCTTTAGTATATTTTTGTTGATCTAGTGGATTTTTAATGCTTAATGTCAAACAGAATTGGCAGAGAATGTCGATATTTGTCTTCTTAAAGTCTGGCTCAAAAGGTTTAAGTCAACAAATGTATACTTAAGCGTTTCTTTTCTCTTACCGTACTGGCGTCATTTTGAAATAACCTTTACACTCATCTACAGGTGGTAACTGATGAGAGTAGCTCTGCCCGTAAGGGAAGGATTGATTGAAAAGAAGGCCGAAGACGCCCCCGTCATCGCTCTGTATGATATCGAGGAGGACGAGATCCTCTCGGGAGAGGAGACCGGGGTGAGAGGAGAAGAGAGCATCGTCGCTCTTCTAAAGGAAAGGGAAGCGGACGTCTTCATCTGCCTCTCGCTGGGGTCGAAGATGCTGATTGACCTGGCCCTGGCTGACATACAGATAATCGGCGGGGTAAGAGGAACGGTGAAGGATGCCGTCAGGAAGTTTGCTTCCGGGACTCTCGAGGAAGACGATTTACAGCTTGACTGTATCGGAACGGAATGCAGCGGGGACTGTTCAAGATGTCATTGAGAAATAAACAGAAAAAGAAGAAGGAAGCACCGTACAGGAACAAAACGACGCTCATTGTCTATCTCATAATGAGAGCCCTTGTAATCGGAGTGCTCGTAAGATTCATATTCCAGGGAAACTACGAAAGTGCATTCATCTGCGTTCTGACGCTCGTTCTGATGCTGCTTCCGTCGTTCTTCTCACGCACCTTCCACGTCTACCTTCCGACGGCCCTAGAGGTGATAGTCCTCGTATTCATATTCTGTGCCGAAATACTCGGGGAGATTGCATCCTTCTATGTGACGTTTCCGCTCTGGGACAGCATGCTGCACTGCGTCAACGGATTCCTGTTCGCGGCCGTGGGCTTCGCACTCGTCGACTTCTTCAACCGCAGCGAACGCTTCTCCGTGAAACTCTCCCCTCTCTTCGTCGCAATCGTGGCTTTCTGCTTCTCGATGACGATAGGAGTCCTGTGGGAATTCTTCGAATTCGGCGGTGACAGGATATTCAACCTCGATCTGCAGAAGGATTTCACCGTCAATACCATTTCCTCCGTCGCTCTCAATCCCGACAAGGTCAACAAGGCCGTGGTGATAAAGGACATAACCGACGTCATCGTCGTCCAGAAGGACGGAACGGAGACCGCTCTCGGAGTCGGAGGATACCTCGACATAGGGCTCCTCGATACAATGAAGGACCTCATGATCAACTTCATCGGTGCAGTCGCATTCTCCATAGTCGGCTACTTCTACGTGAAGCAGAAGGGAAAAGGAAAACTTGCGGCATCGCTCATCCCGCAGGTCGAGATGGAAGATGAGATAAAGAAGGAAAAGAAGAACGGCTGATACAACGAAGACCCCTCACCGGGGTCTTCAGTTTTCCTTGATTTATAAGAAGATACTCTATTTCAATCAGCCCAGAAGCTTGTCAAGCTCCGCAGCAATCGCCTTCTTGTCGAGGTTCTTGCCGATGATGCAGAGTCTGATCATCCTGTCGCCTTCATAGGGATCCCAGTCGTTGAGGACATCGGGGTTCTCCTTCAGAAGCTGCTCGCGGATATCTGTCGGAGCGGATACGATCCACTTGCCGCAGGGAGCGCACGAAAGCTGACGGCCGCTCGTCTCCAGGATGTAGGCCATGTCGTCCTCGTCGCTGAACCAGATTGTTCCCTTGCTTCTGATGATGTTTCTCGGCCATGTCTTCACGTACTCTCTGAGCCTGCTTCGCACGAAAGGCTTACGGCGGTAGTAGATGAATGTTCCGATTCCGTATTCATCCTCGCTTTCTCCCTCGTGTCTGTGCTCATGATGGTGATGATGGTGTTCATGTTCATCCCCGTCTTCATCATCGTGATGATGCTCATGTTCATCGTCATCGTCGTCATCGTCATCATCATGGTCGTGATGGTGGTGATGATGATGTTCGTGTTCGTCTTCATCGTCGTCATGATGATTATCGGGATTACCCTCATCCTCGTCGTCGCCGAGTCCTCCCTCGCCGTCGGATAATGCCCTGCACCAGCCCGCTTCCTCGAAGACTCTGTCGAAGTCGAAGGAATGAGTGGAGAGAACCTCGCCCACCGCTACATTGCCCATTGTGGTCTCGATGACCTTGACGCCGGGGTGGAGAGCTTCGATTACCTTTCTCACCTCAGCCTTGTCCTCTTCGGAGACAAGGTCAGTCTTGTTGATGACAAGCGTCGAGCAGAACTCAATCTGCTGGACAAGGAGACTTTCGATATCCTCCTCTCCGATCCTGTCCTTCTCGAGAAGCTTCTCGCCGGAAGCGAACTCGTCAACGAGTCTCATTGCGTCGACGACACCTACGATGTTGTCGAGAACGCCGTTCTTGATCGACATGAGCTGCTGGGCAATCGGCATGGGCTCGCAGACTCCGCTTGCCTCGATCATGATGTAGTCATACTTTCCGCCTGCGATGATTCTTTCGATGTTCTTCGCCATCTGGCCCTTGAGAGTACAGCAGATACATCCGTTCGTAAGAGGAACGATGTCCTGCGTGTCCGTAATGTTGGCGCCTTTGGCGATGAGGGATGCGTCGACATTGACTTCTCCGATGTCGTTTACGATTACAGCTACCTTATATCCTTCCTGATTTCTGAGAACATTGTTCAGGAGGGTTGTCTTTCCGGCCCCCAGATACCCGCACAGGAGTGTGATGGGTGTCAAACTTTTCTTCTTCATTTTATTTCTCCACTGACGAATATAATCATATTTTCCGAATTGGTTAAGTGAAGACGGCAACAATCCCTTCCGGAGTCCTCTGTTTTATCTTTACCGCTTTTTATCTCCTTCCGATTTACCTTTTCTGCACTTCCCCTGTAGAATATCCCCATGAGGAAAACAAAGATCATATGCACAATCGGCCCCGCCAGCGAGAACGAAGAGACGCTCACACAGATGGCCGAGGCCGGGATGGATGTCGCAAGACTCAACTTCTCACACGGAACACACGAGGAACACCTCAGAAAGATAGAACTCATAAAGAAGGTACGGGAGAAGCTGAATCTCCCCATCGCCATCATGCTCGACACAAAGGGTCCGGAATACAGGGTTGGTGTATTCAGGGATCATAAGGCCGTGGTGAAGAGCGGCGACACCTTCACATTCACGACAGACGACGTGGAGGGAGACAGCACACGCTGTTCGGTGTCATACAAGAATCTCATAAATGAACTGGAAATCGGGCAGACGATTCTCGTCAACAACGGCCTCCTGTCCTTCAGGGTGGAGACGAAGACCGGGACGGAAGCCGTATGCCGGGTCGTCGACGGCGGAGTGATTTCCGACCGCAAGAGCATGAACTTCCCCGGCCACGTCACCAGGGCTGTCTATCTCTCGAAGGAAGACAAAGACGACATCCTCTTCGGACTCAAGAACGGAATCGACTACATCGCACTCTCGTTTGTATCGAACGCAAATGACGTAAAGAGCGTGAGGACGTTCGTCGACAGACACGGCGGAGAGAAGGTCGAGCTGATTGCGAAGATCGAGAACCAGAGCGGAATCGACAACATCGACTCCATATGCAGACACGTCGACGGCATCATGGTCGCCCGCGGAGACCTCGGAGTCGAAGTACCCTTCGTCTCCCTTCCCGCAATCCAGAAGTACCTGATATCACGCTGCAGAATCATCGGTAAGCGTGTCATCACGGCAACCGAAATGCTGGAAAGCATGATTACATCCCCCCGCCCCACCCGCGCCGAGATATCCGACGTGGCGAATGCAGTCTACGACGGCACGAGCGCCGTCATGCTCTCTGGAGAGTCCGCTGCGGGACAGCACCCCGTGGAGGCTGTCCGGGCGATGGCCTCGATCTGCGAGTCCACTGAAGGAGACATAAACTACGAGAAGAGATTCCGCACGACCGAGTATACGATACACAGCTCCACCGATGCCCTCTCCCACGCAACCTGCGACCTTGCAATAGACCTGAACGCAAAGGCAATCGTCGTCTGCTCGAAGAGCGGTATGTCAGTGCGTCTTGTTTCGCGATTCAGGTGTCCCGTCCCCATCATCGGAATGACCACCGACGAGAGAGCCTGGAGACTCATCAACCTCAGCTGGGGCGTCACGCCGGTCCTGAGCGAACGCTACACCTCCTCCGATGTCATGTACCACTATGCAATGCTTGCGGCAAAGAGGATTCTCAACCTCGTGAAGGGTGACAACATCGTCATCTGCGGAGGCCCCGCGGACGGAGCAAAGGGAACGCTCAATACGATAAAGCTCGTTACAATCGAATGAACCGGGAGCCCGGTTCCGTGAGAGAAGGAGACTCTTCTTCAGATTCCATCCACCAGCTCACCCTTCTGGACGCTTCTGCGGTAGTCCATCGGCGTCATGCCCACCGAGGAATGGAAACGCTGCGAGAAGTATGAGGAGGACGAGAACCCGAGTGTGGAGGCTATCGCCGTCATGGATATGTCGGTCGACGATAGAAGGTACTTGGCCTCCCTTATCCTCCTGTCCTCGAGATAGGACATCGGGGAGAGTGAGTAACAGCGCGAGAACTCCCTCACGAGATGGTATTTCGATATGTGGAACCTCTCTGCAAGGTCGTCGAGATTGAAGGACTTCATGTAGTGGGTGTCGATGTAATCCTTGACGCCCACCATCTGGCCCTTCTGCTGTGTCGCCGCTACAAGTGAGAAGCGTGATTCGGGAAGCTTCATGAGCATCATTATTATGTCCAGGAAAATCGCCTGGGCCTCGATTTCGAAGCCGTCCTTTCCTCCCTTCAGAAGCTCGAACATCCTCTTTATGTCGCTTCCCATCTTGTCGGAGTATGAGCCGAGATTGAGTATGGGGTTGAAGTCATCCCCTTCCGTGTAATCCTTCAGGACTATGTTCGACACGGCGATTATGTAGTACTCCATGTTCGACTCCACGCCCGACTGCTCGGTGTGGTAGAGACCGGAAGGAAAGACCGCAAGGTCCGAGCCCTTCACAGGGAAGGAGGACGTACGTGTCAGAACAGACCCCTCCCCCTTGTCCAGATACAGAAACTCCGTGAAGGAGTGCGAGTGCATTATGTTGCCCTTGTCCTTTTCGTAGCGCGAATAGCTGACGTAGAGGAGCTGTGGCATCTGATGGTTTTTCTCGGGGTTGAAGTCAATGTGAAGTCTGCTCATACGGAAATTATAACATATTTGTAAAAGTGAGCAAGATATATAAAAAATGTAAATTTTGCGAGAAATTCCACCTTTCGTCTTATCCGGGTCTTTTCCGTCCGCATCTGACATCCGGGATGCCGGAAATGACGCTTATGATATCTCCCGGGCGCTTTCTTCCTCGTCAGATGTGGCTTTTTTATCTGACCGAGACCTCATTTCAATCGGGAACAGTTCATGTAACATCTGTCGGATTATTCCAACTTTTAGACTGACAAACTCCCGATAACCGTCTAGAATCGAACCTATGAACACAGATTTGATTTATCAGCTTATCATGATTGTTGTCGGACTGGTTCTCATCTATCTGGCAATAAAGAAGGAAATGGAGCCTACGCTCCTTCTTCCTATGGGATTCGGTGCTATCCTCGTGAATATCCCGGGATCCGTCATCGCAGCCGACGGCGGCATCTTCAAGGTTCTCTATGAATTCGGCATCGAGAACGGTGAGGTCTTCCCGCTTCTGCTCTTCATCGGAATCGGAGCAATGATCGACTTCGGACCGCTTATCCAGAAGCCGTGGCTCATCTTCGTCGGAGCAGCAGGTCAGGGCGGCATCTTCCTTTCAATGATGCTTGCCTCCTTCTTCTTCCCGCTCAAGGATGCCGCTTCAATCGGTATCATCGGCGCAGCAGACGGTCCTACGGCAATCCTCGTCAGCCAGGTTCTCAACAGCCAGTTCATCGCCCCCATCCTCATCGTGGCTTACTGCTACATGGCGCTTGTACCCATCATCCAGCCGGCAGTCCTGAAACTCACCACGACGAAGAAGGAAAGAGAGATGAAGATGACATACCGCGCAGGCTCGATATCGAAATCGACGAAGATCATCTTCCCGATCGCAGTATCAATCATCTGCGCAATCATGGCTCCGGACAGCGCATCGCTCGTCGGTATGCTCATGTTCGGTAACCTGTTAAGGGAATGCGGTGTCCTCGACTCGCTTTCACGCGCCGCACAGGATGTCCTCTCTCCGCTCATCTCGCTCCTGCTCGGTCTTGCCATCGCACCGATGATGAGAGGCCCAGAGCTCCTTACAGTCAATACTCTCATGATTATTGCATTCGGACTTCTTGCATTCGTCTTCGACACGGCATGCGGTGTCTTCTTCATCAAGATAGTCAACATCTTCCTTCCGAAGGACCACAAGATGAACCCGCTCATCGGAGGAGCCGGAATCTCGGCATTCCCGATGTCCTCGAGAGTCGTACAGAAAGTCGGTCAGGAAGCAAACAAGCAGAACCATCTTCTGCCGTTCGCTCTCGGTGCAAACGTTGCCGGTCAGATCGGATCCGTCCTCGCAGGCGGCCTGATTCTCTCGATGTTCAAATAAGAGGAGGCTATAAATGTTCGGTTTTCATGTAACATCAAACGCAGTCAAGTCAGTAGCGGAAGCTGTACAGTACGGTTTCCTGGCATGGGGGCTCCTTGCTCTCTCGATGGGAATCATCTGCCTCGTAGTCGTCGTTCTGAACAAGCTTACAAACAAGAAGAAGGAAGACAAATAGGATCTGTGTTCCTTCACTGCTTGCGGCTCTCCTCCGGGAGGGCCGTTCATTTCATGTCGACAATTGTCTTCACTCTCTCCGGAGATGTCGCTTCCAGCATGAATTCGCTCTGTCTCAGCACTCCTCCCATCCAGATGTGTCCCGGATGGAACTCCATTCTCGAAGAATACTCCCCCGGAAGATGTACGTGGTACTCCTTCGCCTTAAGTCTCGAATCGATTTTCCTGTAGTTGCGTTCATTTATGCCGCAGCCAGGCATTATGATGATTCTGTCCCCCGCTCTTCTCACGAGCTCCTCAAGAAGATCCAGACCTTCCGTTACCGTAGCCTCCTGGCCGCTTGTGAGAATCCTGTCGACTCCGAGGGAAATCAGGGTCTCGAGAGCCTCGAACGGGTCGCGTGTCATATCAAAGGCACGGTGGAAGGTGACTGGAAGAGGGCGTGCAAGATCAATCAGCTCCCGTGTGCGTTCCCTGTCAACAGTTCCATCGGGCTTGAGGATACCGAAGACGACTGAAGATGCCCCGTTCTCTCTGAAGAGCCTGAGGTCCTCCTTCATCACTTCATACTCGATATCACTGTAACAGAAGTCACCGCCGCGCGGTCTCACCATGACGGAGACGGGAATATGTGCATGCTTCACTGCCGCCCTCAGTGTTCCGAGCGTCGGAGAGAGTCCGCCCTCAAAGAGATCCGAGCAGAGCTCCACTCTGTCGGCCCCGCCCTTTTCGGCGGCAATCACGCTCTCTGCATTCTCAAGACATATCTCGATAAGAGGTTTTCCCATACACTTTTTCTCCTTTTCAGCAGAACTGTTCACAAAAAATAAAGTAAATGATAAATATGCTTCCGCTATGAAACATAGTACATCACCTTCCTCGTTCGGAACAGAAAAACTGAGCCGTCTCATTCTCAGAATGGCACCGCCAGTGATGCTCTCACAGCTCATACAGGCACTCTACAACATAGTCGACAGCTACTTCGTGGGCTCATACTCGACACCCGCCCTCACTTCCCTCTCCGTCATATATCCCCTGCAGTGGCTCTCCACAGCCCTGGCCGTGGGACTCGGCACGGGAGTCAACACGTATTCCTCGCGCCTCTATGCCCTGGGGGAGGACGAGAGAGCAGGAAGAGCGGGAGGCACGGGAATGCTTCTCGAAATCATCGTGTGGGCGCTCTATTCGCTCTTCATCACTGCTCTTCTTCCGACATATGTGAGACTCTCCGCAAACGGAGAGGAGGTAATCCGCGATTCCCTCACCTACGGCTACATCGTATGTGTGGGGTCGACAGGACTCTTTCTCGAAAGCAACTGGACGAAGATCCTCCAGGCGAGAGGAGACATGGCAACGCCGATGATTGCACAGGTATCGGGAGCGCTGACAAACATCATTTTCGATCCCATTCTGATTTACGGAATCGGCCCGTTTCCCGCACTGGGGGTGAAGGGAGCGGCGATTGCGACAGTCATGGGACAGTGCGTCGCAGCGATTGTCGTATGCCCCAGGGGCTTCAGAAAACCGCCGAGGAGAATAAGCGAATTCAGCAACCTCTCCAGGAATACGCTCACTCTTGCATACCCCTCGATGCTGAGTCAGGCAACGATGAGCGTCTACATCATCGTTCTCAATCTCATTCTCGCATCATTCTCCGATGCTGCCGTCACTGTGCTGGGCCTGTACTACAAATACCAGTCGTTCTTCTTCATTCCGCTCCTGGCTCTCCAGACCTGTGTCGTCCCGGTAATAAGCTACAACTATGCTTCCGGTAACCACACAAGATGCAGGGAGAGCGTCAATCTGACGCTGGGAGTTGCATCCTTCTTCATGCTCATCGGAATGTTCTGCTTCATAGGAATCCCGAGGACGATTCTGAGTGTATTCACACGTGACGAGGAGGTCCTCGCCGTCGGAGTTCCGGCATTCAGACTTATCGGATCAAGCTTCATAAGCGCCGTGTTCTCACTCACCTTCCCCGTATTCTTCCAGGCAGTCGGGCAGAGCTTCAAAAGCACTATGATAGCCCTCACCCGCCAGATATTCTGCCTCATCCCCTTCTTCTACATTCTCTCGAAGATATCTCTCACGGCAACGTGGGCGGCCTTCCCGCTCTCGGAAACGACAGCGGGACTCGTAGGACTCGTATGCTACGTAAAAGAACTCGGAAAATGGAAGACTCAGAAGGAAGAAGAGAAGACCAGGCTCACTCCGTAGATATTCTCCTCTTCTTCGAAATCCCTCATGAATATTCCCGATGCCTTCACTGTCGCATAGTCATTCACCGTGAACTCCACTGACGGAGAGAGCGTCAGTGTCAGCACTCTCTCACTTGTGAACGGCAGGACTCCAGAGAGCGTCGAGGTCAGTCTCTCCGTCACGTCATACGTGAGGGTGAACATTGCTTCTCCGCTCCTCTCGTGGAAGGAATACCTTCCACAAAGGTAGAGACCGAGTGTATGACCCGCCGTTTCAGTCTCTATCGGGAACTGTCTCAGGAGATTGAGAGCAAGGGAGAAGTCGTCCCGGTCTCTGAACAATGTCTCCACTCCGGCCGTGAAGTCGAAGAAGAGTGTGCCGTCGAGGGAGAGGGAAAGTCTGTGGCGGTTCTCGTCCTCACAGCGGTAAGCGTAGGAGAGATAAGCTCCCTTCAGGAAGGAAGTATCGAGGGTCTTTGAAAGATTCAGGGCAATGATGCTCTTCTGCCTCTCGAGGGGAATCGAATAGCCGAGCTTCATTGTGATTCCCGCCGGGAACCCCTGCTCGAGGAGGAGAGCCCAGAGGCTTCGGGAGGTACTCACCCCGGCCTCATCGTTGGTGTACTCCGACTCGAGGAGAACATCTCCCGTGCGGTACCAGTAGCCCTTGCCCCAGCTCACCGGAGCCTTTCCGACAGTGACGGTTGTCTTCCTTTTCGAATTAAGGAGAGGAAAACGGAACTTCATATATGCCTTCTCAATTGAGAACGACATAACGGATCTGAAATCTGCAGAAGAAAAAGATGACAGAGTGTCGGCAGCCTCCCCGAGAAGGGCCGAGTACGACACCTTCCCCTTCACCTCCCCCTTCATGTCTCCCTTCGATTCGGTATATGAGAGAGACACATCCGTTCTGAGGAAGGTGTCATTGAGTGTGAGAAGCGGAACATCTGTCCCGATATATGACGAGACATCGCCCCTGCCGTTGAGGTAGACCGCCTCTGTTTCCACACCGGAGGAAATCTCCCCGGCAGAGAGGAAGGAGAGTGAAAGAATGAGAAGACAGCTGAGGAGAACGGACGCTCTTACCATGAGAGTTCTCCGATGTCGAAGAGAGAGTCGTCAAGAACGGTGTCGAATTCGATTGTATCTACCGTCATCACAGAGGATGAGTTCTTCTTCACAGCATTGACAATCTCGATCCTCCCCGGGAAATACGTGTCTCCGTCCGTGATGTAGTCGGAATACCGGACTGTCTTGAGAAGCTTTCCGGAACGTGAGGAGAGCTCCATCTTCACGGGAACAAGCGTCTCCCTGTCAACCCAGATGATCTGAGTCTGATATGTCTCGCTGCTCTTCTTCGCTTTCAGCGACACCGTGTAGCACTCCCTGCCGTCAACTGTCTCATCGTCCAAGAGGGTGTGCGTATACCTCTTATCGTAGTCGTCGTCTCCCGTTACATCCTCGTAGGAGAAGTCGGAGCCCAGGAAGGAATCCTTGAGACCGGAGGACGAGAGCCTTATGGTCTCGTCGGCATCCGGGTAGTAGACGTAGATTTCGTCCCCGAGGCGCAGAATCTTCTGTCCCCTGTCCGAGCCCGATGTGACCGTAAGAAGCGTGTCTCCGTCCCCCTTCTGATATGTATCGAAGGAAAGGGTCGTTTCTCCGAAGCGGTCGGTGTTGACGAGAGTCGCGCTGAAGACGGCGGATTCGAAATCCATTCTCTCCTCCATACAGTCGAGAATCTCTCCGCTGGTGACCGCACTCAGCGACAGTAATGCACATACAAGAACAAGAAAAGTCGTGAAGACTCTTTTCATCATGCTTCCTCCCTCAGCTCTTCTGCAACTTCCATTCTCCTGATTCTTCCCGAGGCGAGGAATGCGGCAGCGGCTGCGACTGCTATTTCGATTATCATGACAAGGATGTACTTCCCCCCGGAAAGCTCCGGATAGAGAATGCTGGGAAAACTCCATCCCTCAACCGCATCGGCTCCGAAGAGCGTAAGATCGAGCCCCGTGTAATGGAAGACGGTGACTGTCACCTTTCCCAGAACAGCTGCCAGGGCGGCGCCGATGGAGGAGATAATCACGCCTTCGAGGACGAAGAGGAGAATCACGGCTCCTCTCGAGAAGCCGAGGGCCACGAGGGTCGCTATCTCCTTCCTTCTCTCCAGGACACTCATCATCATGGTATTGAAGACGAGAGTCGAAGCGATGAAGAAGAAGAGAACGATGATGGCATCCATCATTATGTCGTAGACGATCTTCATGCTCGCCATCAGCGATATACTCTCGTAGCTTTTTACTTCGAGTCCTCGCCCGGAGAGCTTCTCCTCAATCTCTTCCAGAGCTCTGGCGCTGTCCGCCCCGGAGGAGAGATAGACGAGGATTTCCAGGGCCCCGTCATCCATATGTACCGCCTTTGAGAGCGTATCGATCGGAAGGATGACCAGAGAGGAGTTGTACTCGGCGTTAAGGTAGCTCACCGATCCCGTTATCTTCACCTTCAGTGCGTTTGAACCGCCGTCTACCGTACTGAAGAGAAGCGTCACCGTGTCCCCGACGGAGAGTCCGAACTGGGAAAGGAACCTTACCGTGACGGCAGCCTCCTTCTCCCCCGGGACTGGAAGTCTTCCTTCGTTTATGACTGCCTCGTCGGAGAAGAAGACCGCATCGGCGGACGCTCCGATGACTGTCGTAGAGGTAGTCTTCCCGTCCTGGTAGACAGCACCGTAGAGGGAGGTCTGAGCCGTAACTCTCTCGACCGAAGGAACGGAGAGGATTTCCTCCTCCGTCCGGGAGAGATTCTCGACATAGAACTGAACCGGCATGAGACTCTCGTACTTCGTGAACTTTTCGTTTCTTATTCTGATGTCACCCAGACAGTAGAGCTTCTCGTTTTCCGCCATGTTGCCGATAACCGTGTACATGAAGGCCATGACGACGATGACGATGAAGGATGCGATGAAGACGGAGAGGGCAGTTATGACGGTGCGCCGCGTATTTCTGAAGCAGTTGCCAAGTGCAAGACGGAACATGCTACGACCTCCTGAAGAGATCCGCTATCTCCTTCCTTCCGTAGCTCCTTACCGGAAAATATGCGGAGAGAGACGAAAAGAGAAGAGCAAGAAGCGGTATCGTGATGAATGACTGAGGAAAGAGTCCGGCCTTGAGCACAAGAGGTATACGGTAGCCGAAGTCAATGGTGTCGGGAACAAGAGAGGAGATGTCGAGTCCGTAACGGCAGAGGGGATAGAGCACAAAGAATGCCAGTGAGGAGCCGATTACCGCTCCCGCCACGCCGGATAAAAAGCCTTCGAATACGAACTGCGCTGTTATCATTCCTCTGGAGAAGCCGACGGAGCGCATCATCGCACTCTCCTTCTGTCTCTCCATCGCCGCCATTATCATCGTGTTCGATATCCCGGCGGCGGCGATTATGAAGAGGAAGACGAGAACCATGATCGAACTTCCCTTGTCTCCGTTCATGATTGCCATGAGGTCGGAATTGACGTCCTCATAGAAATATGCCTCGAGATTATCCGACGTGATGAGACTCTGAACCTTATCTCTGAAACTCTTCGAAGCCACTGCCGTTCTGCCGTCAGAGACCGCAACTTCACTTACAGCTCCGTCTAGAAGAAGGCATGAGTCAAGATATTCCAGGTCCATGAAGACTTCACTTCTGTTCACCTCGGGGTTCCCGGTGTTGGCTATGCCGATGATTTCCTCTTCCAGAACTTCCCTGAAGCCCCCTCTTCCGCTGACTTCAACTGTCACGTAGTCTCCAACCCCGACGGAGAGCTTTTCGGCAATCCCGGAGCCGAGTATTATCCCGTCCCCGCCTTTTTCAAACCATCTTCCGTCGTCGATGCTCTCATAAACCGAGAAGACGCCTGCGTCCCTTATTGCATCGACTCCGACAAGGAGAGACGACAGCTCCAGTTCGGTTTCCTCCTCGTCGCTCCAGTAGAGGAGCGTCACCGCTGTCTTGTAGCGGGGAGCAAAGGAATAAGGGGAGGAATCGAGAGAGGAGGAAAGAGACGCGTAATCGTCCTTTTCGATAAGATTCCCGTCGGGGTACTCGTCCTTCTTATCGAAGTAGCCGTCAGCGTAAACGGTAACTTCGGAGCTCTCGTAACTGATGAGGTTGTACGTCGAGAGATCGAAGATTCCCCTCAGAAAGCCGTCGACTACCACGGAGATGAAGACGGAGACCGTCACGGCTGTGACGGTGATCACCGTACGAGCACGGTAACGCCTCATGTTCCTGAGAGACAGACCGAAGAGCTTCATTTCCTCATGTCCTCCACAACCTTTCCGTCCCTGAGAACAACCGTCCTCCTCACCTTTTCAAGTACATCGCTGTCATGAGAGGAACAGATTACCGTAATACCATAGTCCCTGTTTAGCTTTTCAAGGAGGTCCAGAATCACAGCACTGTTGCGGCTGTCGAGATTCGCGGTGGGCTCGTCGCAGAGCATGAGAAGAGGTCTGCGGACGACTGCACGGGCTATCGAGACCCTCTGCTGCTGTCCCCCGGAGAGTTCGCCGGGTTTTCTGTCAAGGTACTCCCCGAGCCCCACATCCTCGAGGGCCTTCACTGCCGCGGCCTTCGTATCTTCGATCCCGAGTGCCCTGATGTCGCACTTCTTCAGGGGCTCGAAGGAGAGGAGGACATTCTCGAGAGAGGTGAGAACGGGAACGAGATTGTAACTCTGGAAGACAAACCCCAGGTTGAGACGCCGGAAAAGCGTCTTCTCCTTCTCGTTCATTCCCCTGAGGCTCCTTCCATTGAAAAGAATGTCTCCCTCCGTGATGCTGTCGAGAGTCCCGATGAGATTGAGAAGCGTTGTCTTGCCCGACCCCGAATGTCCGGAGAATGCGGTGAATTCGCCCTTCTCCACGGTGAGGTTTATTCCCGAAAGGGCCTTTACCTCCTCCTTTCCGGTTCTGTAGATTTTCGTGAGATCAGTAATGGTTATCAGGTTGGAGTTAGTCATAGCTAACTTAATACTTCTTTCACGCCTCTCTGTCAACAGTTTGACTTGGCTAACCCTGCAGATTCAAAAGGCATATTGTCTGCTCTTACCTCTTCAGATAGAATGAAGTTATGTTGAAGAAGATTTCCACATCCCCGTCAGTATTCCGAAGATGCGACGAGAAGACTTTCTCTGTGTTGACATCTGAAATCTTGTAAGTCAGGAAGCCGACAGCTGCTTCTTCATTGCTCGCCCACGCAGATTCGGCAAGAGCCTCCTGTGCTCTACTCTCGAAGCCCTGTTCCGTGGAGAGAAGGAGCTTTTCAGGGGATTATACATCTACGACACGGATTACGATTTCAGAAAGGGCCTGTCTATCATCTGGATTTCTCCCGGGTGAAAGGCACGAATCATGAAATCTTCCTCTCAATGTTCCAGCAGATGCTGAAGGATGAAGAGAGCAGAATCATCACGGAAAGAAGCATACAGCTTATCTTCTTCGGCTTCTTCGTCTCATTCGGAGCAAAGCCGACAGCAGAGGAACCCGTTCTCAGAGGCAGAAGCGACATCGTCTTCTCTCCGGAGATATAGTATAGGAGCTCAAGATCGGCGAGTCCGCAGACAAAGCGCTGAAGCAGATTCATGAAAATGGCTGTGCAGGAAAGTACCTTCACAAAGGCAGAAGAGTCCGCGCAGTCGGTATAAACTTCAGAAGCGGGACAGGAGACATCAGCGAATGAAAGGAAGAAATCCTAAACTGACTCTCAGCGTTGAAATCAGCGACTGTATGTACTCATCTTCGAAGTCGGAAGATATGTACACAATGCTCTTTATGCACAGCTCCCTCTTCTTCTCCTCCGGGACTGTGTCGGAAGTAATCAGCGCCGAAAGAAGCGAGAAGATCTCCTTTGTCGAAGCCCTGTCGAGGTCGGAGAGCCTCTCCTGAGGATAGTCGTCATTGTGGCCGCAGGGCTGCGGACAGACGAAGCAGGAGGGAACGGTCTTCCTCTTTGCTTCAAGGAGCTCTGCTTTAAGCGCATCCTTATCAGAGGAAGAGAGATTATCCTTATTTATGGCGACGACGGTATTCATGAGAAGCGTCATCACGTCCCCCAGCGGCTCCGGGTCGTTCTCGAGAGAGCGCCCCAGCCCTATAAGCGACGCCATGACACAAAGGGAATCATCGGAAAAGTATTCAGCCATCGAGTCTCCTCTTCGCTTCCTCCTTCAGTCTTTCTATTTCGGAAAGAAGAAAGTCCTTGTCCCGGGGGCTGTAGTATTCGGCCTTTGTCCTCAGAGGAGCGACGGCTGCCGCCATCGGCCTCAGGGTTTCCAGTATATCTCCGGTTATCTGGGCGGTGTCGTACTCGACAAGGACGCTCCCCGTAGATTCATTTACCGTGTATTTCCCGCTGAACCCCAGTTCCCCGATGGCACTTATCAGAGCATTTCTCAAGTCTCTGTCCCTGAGGAACGGGGCCCGGAATCTGATGCGGCCGGGAAAATAACTCGTAACTATGCTCATTTTTCCTCCAGATAGGGTCTCACAGCCTCAAGCGAGAAGACAACCGTCGAGAGGTTGTGCATCAGCGCAGCTGAAGACGGAGGAAGAATTCCCAGGAGACCGAGAACGATGAGAGCGGAGTTGAACACGACTATCTCCCTGTTCTCCCTGTCGATTCTCTTCACAAGACGCTTCCCCAGGAGCCTTGTCTTGTAGAGGCTCACGAGTCCGTCGCCGGACGAGAGGACGATGTCCGCAGTATCTGCAGCAATTGCCGCACTCTCACCCATTGCGATTCCGACATCGGCAACAGAGAGTGCCGGGGCATCGTTTATGCCGTCGCCGATCATTATCACACGGCTGCCGTCATCTTTGAGAGAGCGCACAAGTCTGACCTTGTCTTCCGGGAGTGCTCTGGAAAGATACCTGTCGATGCCGGCTCTCCTGCTTACTTCCCTTGCAGCCCCCTCCTCGTCACCGGTGATCATCACGAAGTTCTTCATTCCGGTTTCTCTGAGAGAGCGGATTATCTGAGCTGCCTCCGGCCTTACCGGATCGGTTACCGCAAAGGCGCCGATGAGAGCGCCGTCGGAAGCGAGGTACAGCAGTCCCTCTCCGTGTTCGAGGGCATACTCCTGTTCTTCCCGGAGTCCCCGGGGTACGGGAACATGTTCGTCGGTGAAGATGAAATGGCCCGAGCCGATGAGAACACGCTTTCCGGCAACCGATGATGCGACACCGTGAGCCACGATGTACTCGACCTTCGCGTGATCCTCGGGGTGTTCGATTCCCCTCTCGTCCGCGGCCTTTACAATCGCCTTCGCTATCGGATGAACGTAATGCTCCTCGAGGCATGCACCGAGCTTCAGCAGTTCCCTCTCGTCTTCCTCTCCGAACGCTATGATTCTCGAAAGCCTGGGCTCGGACTGGGTAAGAGTTCCCGTCTTGTCCATGACAAGGGTGTCGGCAGCCGACGTGAGTTCGAGATACTTTCCACCCTTCACAGCAATGCCGAGATACGCAGCTTCCTTCATTGCACTCAGAACCGCCACGGGAGCAATGAGCTTCATTGCACAGGAGTAGTCGACCATCAGAGTCGATACGACCTTCGTAAGGTTTCTCGTCGTAAGAGCGACAATGCCGGTAAGGAGGAAGTTGTACTTCACAAGCCTGTCGGCAAGAAGCGCACTTTTTATCTCACTCGAAACCTTGAGATCCCTGTTGTCCTTTATCTGGGAAAGTATGCTGTTGACCCGGCTTTCACGGGCGACGGAACGCACAAGGACGTAGATTTCCCCTTCCTCGACTATCGTTCCGGCAAACACCGATGATCCCCTTCTCTTTTCGACGGCAAGAGGCTCTCCGGTGATGGAAGCCTGATTGACGAGGGCCTCGCCTCTGAGTACTTCGCCGTCGCAGGGGATGAGAGCACCGTCTCTGACGACTACAGTGTCGCCGGACCTGAGAAGAGACAAGGGAACAGACTTCTCCTCGCTTTCGTTCACGACAAGCTGAACCGGTTCCTTCTCGTTGAACATGGCCTTCGCAAGATTGCGGAAGCTGTTCTCCTTCGTGTAGTCCTCGACCGTCTCTCCGACATTGAGGAGGAACGAGATGTTGTCTGCGGTTGCGGTATCACCGGTATATAAAGATACGGCGATTGCCGTGGCATCGAGGACGCGCGTGTCCGAGATGTTTCCCGAAAGAAGGCACTTCACACCTTCGAGGATTCTCGGAGCGAGATTCTTCACCCTCAGAACATATCTTACGGGAAGAGGCAGCAGTTTCCTGAGATAGAAGGAAAGAACCATCTCCCCGAGTTCATACACGAGGCTTCTCGGCTTTTCGGGCTCGACTACGGCAGAGAGCATCTCCTCGTCATCGAGGTACTTTCCGTCGATGACGGAAACGAGAGCCTTTATGCTCGACTCCGTCTGGAGACTGGTATTGTATCTGATGAGAAGAGATGAAGTGAGGATGTTGAATGAAACGTCCTCTATGCCCTCCTGAACCTCGAGAAGATTCTGCACAAGGGCAATCTGCCTCGGCCGGACAGACGAGGAATCATATCCCAGGCGTAAACGCCCGGGAATGGAATGTCTTACAGAAAAATACACTCTGCCGCCTCAGGCGTTCCCGCCTTCTTCAGCCTTCTCTGTTTTGTTGTTATTGTACTCAGCTTCCGCCACGATATCCTCGGCGTCTTCCTTGACCTGGGATGCAAAACGCTGAGCGTCGTTCTTGAGCTGCATGCCTGCGCTGACGACCTTCGCAGCACCCTTTCTGAATGCCGGTGTCTTTACAAGTGTAACAGCTGCTGCTCCGACGAGAGCTCCGATGAGGAATGTGGAAAGATTTCTGCCTGCCATAGTTAGTTTCTCCTTACTGGGAACATATTATCAGCAGAGACGGAATTCCACAACATCGCGCTGTGACTTTTTCCGGAGATTGTCTATACTCACTCCATGGACGATTATCTTACAAGAACTGAAATGCTCATCGGAAGGGAAGCAGTCGGAAAACTCAAAAAAAGCCGCGTTGCCGTCTTCGGACTCGGGGGAGTCGGAGGCTATGTCACGGAAGCTCTCGCCAGAACGGGTGTCGGGAGTCTCGATTTAATCGATTCCGACACAGTCGCTCTTTCCAACCTCAACCGCCAGATAATCGCCACGAGAGATACAGTGGGCGAAAAGAAGACCGAAGTGATGAAGAGAAGAGTACTCTCGATTAATCCCGGATGCTGTGTAAGGACATACGACCTCTTCTATCTTCCGGAGACAAAGGACATGTTCAACTTCAGCGACTACGACTACGTAGTCGACGCCGTCGATACAGTGGCGGCAAAGCTCTCGCTGATTGAAGAGGCAGATAAGACGGGAACGAGGATAATCTCCTCGATGGGAGCGGGAAACAAGATGGACGCCACACTCTTCAGAGTAGCCGACATATACTCGACATCAGTCGATCCTCTTGCAAGAGTCATAAGAGGGGAATGCAGAAAGAGAGGAATCAGAAAGCTCAAGGTCGTCTACTCGACGGAGAAGCCCCTCACGCCCCTCTTTTCCGAAGAAAACAGCTCCCGCCGTTCCACCCCGGCATCCATTGCTTTCATTCCCTCCGTTTGCGGTCTCATAATCGCGGGAGAGGTCATAAAGGATCTGATAAAGGCTCAGTAATCAGTATCGCTCCAGTATTCCACGTCATCGCCTTCCAGCCCATACTTATCTAAAAAACCATCCATTACATCAAAGCCGGATTCACTGTCATATTCTTCAACGCAAGGTTCATAATAGTCATCACTGCAGCAATATTCTGGTTCAATCACTTTTTCTGTGTGTTGACCGGTTAAGTGCGTAAGAGAAGAAAGATGTTGAAATAAAGAAGGCTAAGCCCTTAAAGTTATAAAAACTAAAAC
>CAVILL010000042.1:0-18773 GCA_963643635.1 Sphaerochaetaceae bacterium
AAAAAAAGAAATCATAATGTAACAGGGGCGGAATCTGACCTGTTGCCACATTCTTATCTCCGCTCTTATGTCGACTCCGCTGCAATATCCTTTCTTATCTCCTCAAGAGCTCTGATATACCTTCTGTCACAGTCCGTGCCGCTTTCGACATAAATATCGGGGTCGATTCCTCTGTATTCGAAATTCTCCTTATCCAGTCCGGTCATGATGAATGATGTCGTGTAGATTTCAAGGTACTCTGTTTCCAAAGGTCCGGAATGCATTAACTCACGCTCGTGCAGAGGTGAGAGGGCACCGTATGTCGTGCTCCCGATGATCTTCCCCTTCGGAAGGAAGGAGGCTGTTCTTGCGGCATTCTCGCTGCAGGAGATGGATGCTCCGTTCACGATGACGTAGAACGGATGGGGGTAGTTCTCATACCTTTCGTAAATGCCCGCCTCGATCTTGTATTCGAACCATGGAGTATATTCATAGCGGGAGTAGCCGCCCTTGTACCTGAGATACCCCAGGAGAGTGTCTTCAGCGAAGAAGCGGCACATAAGAGTATGCTCGAATTCAAGGACTCCGCCGCTGTTGCACCTTACGTCCATTATGACGCCTCGGACACTTCTGAAAGTCTCCCCGTCGTCGAACGTGCACCCGTCTCCATTTCCGATCAAACCGAGGTTGATGAGCATGTCGCTGATTCTCTTCAGTGACGAAAGCTGGGACGACAGCTTTGAACAGAGGGGATCATCCCCACTCCGGAGTCTTTCACGGAATTCTTCGAGTTCCGCGGAAAGGAAGACTGGTTCATCCTCGTCCGCCAGAGACGCGGCATAGACAGCTTCCATGCTCGGAAAGGATGTGAAATGGAAATAGAAGATACCGTCTTCCGTTATACCGTAAAACCCGCTGAACCTGTCGAGCTTGAGGTAGGTGACTATCTCCTTCCACAGTTTCCGTGCCTCGCTGTCCGTTATTGTTTCGTCATCTGCCTTTATCGTCCACCCGACGAAATCCGTAAAGTCCTCTGTTCCGTTATGGAAGCAGCCGTACTCTCCGTCTTCGTCTGTTCCGCTGTTCAGAAGTACTCTCACTTCGCTGTTGCCCTCGACTGAATCCAGGTACGCCCAGTAGGCGTCTCTTTCAGCGTCGGTAGGATTGTCCAGATCTGCAATCGTGACCTTTCCGTTCACCCCCCTGTAAGAGCTTGTTCCTCTCTCAGTCCAGACGACATCGGGGTAGTCCTCATCGTCCCCGCTTTCCCCTCTCTCGAGCCATTTTCTCTCGGAAGCACAGATTACTCTTATCGAACTCCCGAAATCATCATACACGGTAAGTGCGTAGTGGCCGTCGCCGTTGAGAGCGAGAGCAATCTCCCGGAAGTATCTGAAGGCTGAAAGGGAATCCTCCTGCCTTGTGAAATCGAGCTCTTCAAAGAGCGGGAGGTATTTCTCGTAGACTCTGTCCCAGTCGACTGCTTCCCTCTCGAAATGAACATATTCACTGTTCATCGCATTCCAGTAGAGGCGGAAGATGCCTTCCCAGCTTTTCTCATTGCTGTCCAGCGGAGAAGCTATGTCGTTTGTGCATGAAAGAACGAGAAGCAGGACGATGACTGCTGCCGTTATCCCGGTTATCCTCCTCATGATTCCGTCCTCCACAGTATGCCGGAGGAAAAGATGAATGTCGAATTATGAATCGGGTAGGCTCCGTAATCCTGATGCCTGTTCATGTCGGTAAGTGACAGAAGATAGGAGAGGCGGAAATTCCATTGAGTATCCCCGCTCTCGAGAACCAGAGCCAGGGATGTGAGAAGTCCGCCGTCAAAGCGGTTGTAGAGATCAAGGTCGGTCTTCTCGTCAACGTCCGCTGAATACGAAAGTGTAAGTTCCTTTCCCCTGCGTCTCCCCGTCAGCCACCAGGAAGCGTATCCTCCGACGGACGAAAGGACCATCAGTCTGTCTCCTCCGTCACTTCCCAGAACGGGAAGGGTGAACCTCAATTGAAGCGGAACAAGAAGGAAGCTGTTGCTGACAGTGTAGGACAGGACGGTGCTTTCACTTCCCGCATATGTTGCTTTTCTTGAAACCGTGTAGTTCCTCCCGATGTACCCTATCCCCGTCTCGATACCGAACAGACTGTCCAGGTCAAGAACCAGGTCGGCAGAGAGAAAAAGTCCGGACTTTTCCCCGTACTCATAGTTCCTGTAACCTTTTCCCGCAATGAGGGAGTTGACGGAGAGTCCCGCAGATGCGCCGACTCTGCAGCCGAGGGCGGAGAGTGAGAAGGCAAGCGTGAGAATCGTCAGGGTGACGAGGATTTTCTTCATCTGAGAAATTATCATACATTTACCGCACTTTGATAATCTTATGCTTCATCCGTTTTACAGAAAGAGTGCTATTTCTTCTCTACAGTGTGTATGTCTGAAAAGTACACGGGTCCGCTCTCGAGAAGCAGGAAGCCCTCTCTCTCGTCCTTTCTGAGGACAATGCCCTCCCCTTTTCTGTAGCGTTCGCCGTCGTAGTACGAAACCGAGACACTGTCTCCCTTTCTTATATCCGCAAGGACGGCATCGATCTCCTTCTCCCCGTCCTCCGAGAGAATAATGCGCTCTTCGACAAGTCTCTCCTGTCTCTTTCTCTCGAGAGCCTCATCCAGCCCCCTTACTCCCGCAAATGGAAGGAAGATCTTCGCTCTCTGTTCGACGCTCATCCGCGGTCTACTGTTCTGTTCCACTCCGGTGTCCTCCTATCTGCATGTTTCTCTCCCTCGCTGTCGCTCCTTCCTCGTAGTCCATTCCCTTCACTATGCTGTTCTTTCCGTAGATTCCCTTTATGTCGAGAACAGCCTTCTGGATACGGTTCTTCCTCTCCTCGTCTCCCGTGTCCTCAAAGAGGTCGAGCTGCCTCGCCTCGTCTTTTGTCAGTGAAGACGCGGAGACATAGAAGCGTCTGATGAGCTTCGTCCTGTCGACGATGCGGGAGTAGATTTCCAAGAGGATCCGCCTGATCACGCTGTCGCTCCGTGTCGGGGAGGCGTACGTTCCGCTCGAGCTTACGACACCTCCTCCGTCACGCTTTGCGTAGCCGACTGCAAGAGAGAATACACAGGCGGACTCTCCACGGCGCGTAAGCATCAGTGCGACTTCGTCAGCCATCTCCTTTACAACCGTTTCCGCTTCGTCGGCCCCGTAGTCCCTCATCAGAACCTGCCCCGCATTCAGGCTCGAGCCCTTTGGTCTGTAGTGCTGTATGTCGGCAATCGTCACACACTCCCGTCCACTGGCGTGGTCTATCATTATCTCGGCATCTATTCCGAATTCCCTGTAGAGAATGTCCTCCGGACAGTGGGCGATCTGCCTCATCGTATACAGGCCGAGTCTGTGAAGCCTGTTCTCGACGGCCCTCCCGATTCTCCAGAAGTCCGAGAGCGGAGTGTAGTCCCAGAGCTTTTCCTTAAAGCTTTCCTCATCCAGTATTCCGATGAAATCCGGGGCATGCTTTGCCGTTATGTCGAGGGCGATCTTACAGAGGTACATGTTGCTTCCGATTCCAGCCGTAGCCCTCACTCCGACTTCCCTCTTCACCTCCTCCATCAGAAAGACCGCCATCTCCTTCGCACTCTTCTTATATTTCGGAAGATAGTCCGTCACATCCATGAAGGCCTCGTCTATCGAGTAGACGTAGATATCGTCGGGAGAGAGATACCTGAGGTATATTCCATATATCTCTGCAGCATAGTCGATGTACTTCTGCATCCTCGGGGGAGCCATGAGGTACTCGATGTGGGAAGGTATCTCGAAGACTCTGCAGCGGTTATGCACTCCGAGTGCCTTCATCGACGGAGAGACGGCAAGACATATGGTCTTGTCGCTTCTCTCGGGATCCGCGACGACAAGATTCGTCGTCATCGGGTCCAGTCCCCTCTCGACACACTCGACGGAGGCGTAGAAGCTCTTGAGATCGATGCAGATGTATGTTCTGTCCTTCACAGAAGTATTTTAGTCCAGAGAACGGAAAAAGAAAAAGAGCGGATCGGGATTCTTCCCTTTCCGCTCCTCATTCAGTTGAGTTCGCTCGTTCCGGTGTAGAGCGAATAGTAGACGCCCTTCGCCGCAATCAGGTCGTCGTGGTCGCCGCGTTCGATTATCCTGCCCTTGTCGAGGACCATGATTGCATTGCTGTTCCTGACGGTGCTGAGGCGGTGTGCGATGACGAAGACCGTCCTGTTCTCCATGAGCTTGTCCATACCCGACTGCACAAGTGTCTCGGTATGGGTATCGATGGAGGAGGTTGCCTCGTCCATGACGAGAATCGGCGGATTGCCGACGGCCGCGCGGGCAATGGAGAGAAGCTGTCTCTGCCCCTGCGAGAGGTTCTCTCCGTTGTTGGTGATCACCGTATCGTAGCCCTGGCTCATCATCATGATGAAGTCGTGGGCGTTTGCAAGCTTTGCCGCCTTCTCCACTTCCTCGTCCGTGGCATCGAGTCTGCCGTAGCGGATGTTGTCGCGGATAGTGCCCGTGAAGAGGCTGGTATCCTGAAGGACCATGGCCATGCTGCGTCTGAGGGACGAGAGCTTCATATCCATGATGTTGATGCCGTCTATCGTGATCTCGCCCTTCTCTATGTTGTAGAAACGGTTGAGGAGGTTCGTTATCGTCGTCTTTCCGGCTCCCGTGTGGCCGACGAAGGCGATCTTCTGTCCCGGCTTTGCGTAGAGTGTTATGTCATGCAGTACAGGCTTCCCCGGAACATAGGCGAAGTCCACGTCCTTCATGACGACGCTGCCCCTGAACGGAACGAGAACGCCGTCCTTCTTCCAGGCCCACTTACCCGTGCTCTCCTCGACTTCGTGCATATTTCCATCGTGAGACGAGACTCTTACGAGAGTAACCTTTCCGTCGTCCTCCTCGCTCTTCTCGTCAAGCATGTCGAAGACACGCTCTGCGCCCGCGAGGGCCACGAGAACCGTGTTCGCCTGCTGCGATATCTGGGAGATGTTGTTCGTGAACGACTTACTCAGCTGCAGGAACGCTGCAAGTCCTCCGATTGTATATACAAGAGGATTGTTGATGATCGCCATCGCTCCGAAGAGAACGAGGACGACATACTGAAGGTGTCCCAGGTTGTTGTTCAGCGGTCCCATGCTTCCGGCCCAGCTGTTTGCCGACGCCATCGAGTGATTGAGCTGCTCATTGAGGACATCGAAGTCCTTTCTGCTCTCGTCCTCGTGGGTGAAGACCTTGATGACCCTCTGCCCGTTCATCATCTCCTCGATGAAGCCGTTGACGGATGCAAGATCCTTCTGCTGCGCGGCATAGTACCTGCCGCTCCTCGAGCCAACCTTTCCCGTTGCGAGAAGAGTGATGAAGATGAAGACTATGACGACAGCTGTCAGCACGAGGCTGTTCTTCGCCATCGAGACGAAGACCATCACAAGTGTGATTCCCGATGTCAGGAGCTGCACGAGTCCGTTCGAAATGAGCTGGCTGATGGTATCTGTATCGTTGGAGAAGACACTCATGATCGTACCTCTGGCGTTGCGGTCGAAGTACGAGAGAGGAAGACTCTCGAGACGCGAGAACATCGAAGTCCTCATCTTGTATACTGCTCCCTGCGATATTCCGACCATCACCCAGGACGATATGAACGACGTTATTATCGAAACGAGAATGACGAGTGCGAACTTTCCGAGAGCCTTCAGGGCGGGAAGGAAATCGGGATTCTCCACGCCCTTGAGAGGTATTACGATGTCATCGATGAAGTCACCGATGAACGTTGCGGAATACGTCACGGCAAGGGACGAGAGTATGATGCAGACAAGGATGAGAAGTATGATCATCCACTTGCCTTCGAAGACGAACTTCATGAGTCTCATGAAGGAACGGCCCGGGTTCTTCGCCTTGGGCATGGATGCGAGAGCCGCGCGGTTGGGTTTACCTGCCATACTTATGCCTCCTTCCTTGTCTGAGTCTCGTAGAGATTCCTGTAGCCGGCATTGCGCTCGAGAAGCTCGGCGTGTGTTCCGACGTCCTCGACTGTGCCGTTGTTCATTATGACTATCCTGTCAGCGGACTCGATTGACGAAACACGCTGGGAGATGATTATCTTCGTCATTCCGGAGACCTCGTTCCTGAGAGCCTCCCTGATCGACCTGTCCGTTGCCGTATCGACAGCGGATGTCGAGTCGTCCATGATGAGGATTCTCGGCTTCTTCAGGAGGGCACGTGCTATGCAGAGCCTCTGCCTCTGACCGCCGGAGAAGTTCGTTCCGCCCTGCTCGACGGGAGAATCGAATCCTCCCTCCTTCTCCATGATGAAGGAGTATGCCGAAGCGACCTTCGCGGCCTTTTCAAGCTCCTCATCCGCTGCCTCCCTGTTTCCCCACTGGAGGTTGCTTCTGATTGTGCCGGAGAATAGCGTGTTCTTCTGCAGTACGACAGATACGCTGTCCCTCAGAGCCTTGAGATTGTACTCCTTCACGCTGTGTCCGCCGACCTTCACATCGCCGTCGGTTGCATCGTAGAGGCGTGCAATAAGAGATACGAGCGTCGTCTTTCCGCTTCCGGTGGTACCGATGACACCCACCATCTCTCCGCTTTTTATATCGAGGTTTATATCCTTGAGAACAGAGGAACCTTCCTTATAACCGAATGATACGTGATCGAATGTGACGGAGCCGTCGGGAACTTCCTTTATTCCGTTCCCGTTGGAGTCCATAGTCGGAGTGTATGCAAGCACCTCCGCGACTCTCTCCATGCTCGGCTTCGACATCGTGTACATGATGATTATCATGCCCGTCATCATCAGCGACGAGAGAATCTGCGTAGAGTACGTGAAGATGCTCATGAGGGCACCCGTGTCCATGCTGCCTTTATTGACGAGGCGTGCTCCGAAATAGGAGATTGCTATCATGCAGCCGTAGGAGACGAACATCACAAGGGGATTCATCATGGCCATCATCTGCTCGGCCTTCTTGAAGTTGTCCCTTATGTAGCCCGCACTCTCGTCGAACTTCTCCTTCTCCTTCTCCTCTCTGACGAATGCCTTGACGGTTCTGATGCCCGAGAGGTTCTCTCCGACTACCTGGTTGAAGCGGTCGAATCCCTTGAAGGCTGCCGTGAAGTAGCGGTGGGTCCTGTGTGTCATGAACCAGACACCGAGAACCATTACGGGGATGACGATGACGAAGATCAGCGACAGGGAGCCTCCGTTTCTGAGGCACATGACTGCAGCAAAGATAAGCATCATCGGAGAGCGCACAAACATGCGGATGCACATTGAGAAGAGCATCTGAATACGCTGCACGTCAGTCGTGAGACGGGTAATGAGACTCGAGGGGCTGAATCTGTCGATGTCTGCGAAGCTCAACTCCTGTACCTTGTCATATAAATCGTGTCTCAGGTTCGTCGCGAAGCCCGAAGCCGCAACGGAGCCGAAGCGTGCGCCGAGTACGCCGAAAGTGAGCGAAAGCAGTGCCGACACCACCAGCATCGATGAGAGGATGATAATCGTCCTCATGTCCATGTTCGCGACACCGACGTCGATAATCTGAGCCATGATGGCGGGTATGAGCACCTCCATCAGGACTTCCAGCACCATGAATACGGGCGTAATCATGGCCTTCTTCCTATATTCCCTTACACGGGAGAAAAGTTCTTTGACCAATTCCTGTTCAACTCCGGGTTATACCAAGTGAAATCGATACGGAAAATATCGAAACAATATGTTAAATAATTAAATTGCAAACAATAGTCAACTTGAAAAACGAAAAATCCGGTCTCTGGGACCGGACTTCACACAATCTTCTCATTTCCTCAGCCTATGGACGAGAAGTGGGCGACGGGCAGAGAGAAGACAACGGCCTTTCCCTTCTGCTTCAGGAACGGGAGATTGTCGATCTTCTCGATTATCCTCTCCGCCTTCTCCTTCTCCTCGACGATGACGAGCACTTCCTTCTCTGCAGTTATCGGATAGCCGAAGAACTTCGTATCATCCGCCTTTGCAGTACCGTGGCCCTTTATGACCGTGCCGCCCTTGGCACCTTCCTTCCTTGCCGCATCCATTATATCATCGGCATAGCCGAGTTCACATATGACCTGAATCATCACGAGGTCCTTTCCGTTTTCCATTTTCTCTTCTCCTTTTTCTCCCAGAAGTGCCGCAACACCCCTGGCCCTGACGCCTTTAAGGCTCTCCAGACACGACTTCTCTATTTCCTCGTTGAGCATCGAGAGGAGAATCTCCTTCTTGCTGTCTCCGAGGCCCAGCATCGAGAGAATCGATGTGGGGGCCGTGCCGTGCGCATTGAGGACGGTGCCTCCGTAGGCTCCGCTTTGTCTCAGGGCATCCATGACCGCGGCGCTCTCCCCCTTGTTCACTATGGCGAAAAGCATCTTACCCTTCATCATTTCTTCACCTCCGTTTTCTTCTGTCCCTTCTTCACCTGTATCGAGAATACAAGACCGAGTATCTCGATTGCAAGAATCGGCATCATCGCAATGAGACCGATCATTCCGAATGCCATGCTCGAGGGATCCTCGGCAACAACCGCGGCCGCCCCCGACACAAACGGCAGAAGGAACGTCGAGCTCATCGGGCCCGTCGCGACACCGCCCGAGTCGAATCCGATTCCGACGAAGAGCGTCGGAACAAATGGCAGAAGCGCGACGACTACGGCGTAGCCGGGAAGCAGGAACCACCAGATTGATGTACCGTTGAGTATTCTTATCATGCTGAGCATGACGGCACATGCAACTCCGACGGCGATGAAGGCAAGAAGAAGGAATCTCTTGATCTTTCCTTCACTCACCTCTTCAACCTGCTCTGTCAGGACCCAGATTGCGGGTTCTGCGAGTACGACGCATGCTCCGAGCACGAGGCCGATCGGAATCAGCGATCCCGGAGATACCGTTGCAATCGTTCTTCCGAGAAGTCTCGCCACACTCATGAACGATGATTCGACTGCAAAGAGGAAAAGGATTATCCCGACATAGGAGTAGAGAATACCCATGTACATTCTCGTCGCCCTGATCCTGGGAAGCTTCATGAAGAAAATCTGTACGAGAATGCAGATTACGACAAGAGGCAGCAGCGACTTAGTCACGGAGAGTGCGACCTCTCCGAAGAGTGCGAGCATGCCCTCAGTGGAGCTTTCCTCACTGACAACCGATGTTCCGCCTCCCATGAAGGCACCGAAGACGAGTACCGCGAGAACGGGTCCTATGGATGCGATTCCCGTATAGCCGAAGGAATCCTCCTCGTGGCTTCCGTGAACCGACGCAACTCCCATACCCAGCGCCATGATGAACGGAACGGCCATCGGTCCCGTGGTGGCGCCGCCCGCGTCAAAGCCGACAGATACGAAGAACTCGGGGACGAACGATGCCGCAAGGAACATCAGACCCACTCCAATCGCCATCGTGATCTTGAGCGAGAATCTTGTAAGCGCCCTGACATAGCTTATTGCCATGAAGAGCCCCACTCCCACCGCGATGATGAACACCAGGAGTGACGACGAGAGACCGCTCTTCATCGAGGCAACCTGATCCGAGAGAACCTTCACGTCAGGCTCTGCAAGCGTGATCAGAATACCCAGTCCTATTCCCGAGAATACGAGAAGCGGAACACTCTTCTTCTGCGTTATCATGGCTCCGAGGTGGTTACCCACGGGAAGGAAGCCCACGTTGACACCCAGTAGAAAGAGCGTCAGACCGAACACGACCAGAAGTGCAGAGAACAGGAACAGGGCAAAGGACGAGACGGTGAATATGCCGAATATCCAGCCGAGAATCGAGGCAATGACCACAATCGGCAGAACCGACACGGCCACTTCCCTGAGCTGTTTGCCGAAACCCATGAACACCTCCTTATGAAGAATATGAAATAATGTCTGTTTACCGGTAAATATAATAAACTAAGAGCCGGGGCGGCAACAGAGGAAAGGAAAACTACGGAGAAAAATCCCACTCTGAACCGTTTCTTTGCCGTCTTTATGCCCTGCTGTCGGATTTTACCACACCAATCACCCGCTCCGGTAAAGAATTGTAAGCTCGATAATACTCATTTGACCGCAGCCGTTTTTCCCCGTAAACTGGTTCAGGTCAGGTTCAAGATGCATGAAAAGAGAATAACGATAGCAGACATAGCGAAGAAGAGCGGCTACTCGAAGACTGCCGTCTCGTTCGCATTCAACAATCCCGACAGGATAAGCAGGGATGCGGTTATGAAGATCCTCACGGTTGCAAAGGAACTGGATTACATTCCAGACCCCATGGCCCGCAACTTCTCCCTCGGGCGTCACTTCTCGCTGGGCTTTCTCGTTCCCCAGTCCTTCGACGCAACTCTCGACAACCCCCACGTCGTCGATATCCTCAGAGGCATCGGAACGATATGCGAGAAGCATGACTATTCGCTGACGCTCATTCCTCCTCTCCACTCGTCCATTGCCGAATCAATCCAGAATGCAACAGTCGACGGCATAATCGGAATGGGACTGGACTTCGGAGGCGGAGTCAGAGAGGCTCTCAAGAGAAGGAAGCTTCCTCTCGTGAGACTCGACGCCATCGACGACGAGGAAGGATACAAGGTCTCCGTCGACAATACGGAAGCAGCATACACCCAGATGACTGAAGTCCTCAGGCGCGGTCACAGGGACATTGCAGTGGTGACGCTCCTGGGAGCGGCATACATAGAGACGACAGACGAAGTCGCCCCGGGAGTCGCGAACTTCAGAAGCATCGGCTACAGGAAGGCTCTGACGGAATATAAGGTGACAACACCGATAAGACAGTTTCCGGAAAGCACCACGATAGCCGGAGGGCGCAGCGCATGCTCGGAGATTCTGAAGGAAGGCCTCCCGTCAGCCATCGTCACGATGTCGGACATCCAGGCCATTGGTGTGATAGAAGAGCTCCAGAGCAGAGGCCTCAGGGTTCCGGAGGACGTCTCCGTCGTGGGATTCGACGGAACCTACAGGGACAACTACCTCAACCACAGTCTTACGACGATAGACCAGCACGGCTGCATAAAGGGAACAAAGGCCGCGGAAATGCTCTTCAGCATCATCGCGGGAGAGGAACCGGAGAGAAAGAACGAAATAATCCCCTTCTCGTTCTACGAAGGGGAAACTCTGAAAAGCGTCTGAGACTAGAACCCTCTGCGTCTTGTAAAACGACCGAGTACTGCGAGAGCCATGTCGGGGGAGTTGGTTATGCATCCCTTCACATCCCACTCCATGAGCTTTCTCAGCTGCTCCTCGCTGTTTATCGTCCACGCGTTGATTCCGACGCCGTTTTCGTCTGCCTCCTTCACCATCTCGTCGCTGATGCACTCGAAATCGGGATGAAGAAGATCGAGTCCCGCTTCCTTCACCTCGTACGAGAGATGTCTTGCATTCATATGGTACTCGAATAAAAGTCCGCACTTCACACCGGGCAGCAGCCTCTTCATGACAACGAGACTCAGCCAGTTGAAGGAGGAGAATATAACCCTGTCCTCGATTCTGTACTTCTTCACGAGTGCTGCAACCTTCTCCTCGATTCCGGGATAGTACACAATGCCCGTCTTGAGCTCTATGTCGGCACGGGTATTCGTATCCTTTACGAAGGCGCAGAACTCCTCGAAGGAGGGAACGGTGGTGTTGTACCTTCCACCCTGTGTCTCTGAAACGACCGTATGCGTCAGCTCGTCGAGTGTACACTCACCTACCATTCTGTCGATTCCTCCGGTACGGAGAAGGCTCTCGTCATGAATAACCACGGGATAACCGTCTGACGAGAGATGCACGTCCATCTCGATTCCGTCGGCCCCGCTCTCTACGGCCTTCTCGAAAGCCATCATCGTATTCTCCGGATAGATACTTGAAAAACCTCTGTGTGCCCAGACATCCATATTTCTGCCTCCGGGAGAATGATAGCTCAAAAAGACAGGGAGGTCATTACAGGGAGGCTGAATCATCCGTCAGAACATGACAGCCAATATAATCAGTACTATTATCTTTTCAAGTATTATATTTCAATTTTTGAACTGGATTTCCTTATAGTCAAAGGAACAAAGATTATGCCTGTCGACTGTAGAAGTGCGAAAACGGAAAGCCATAAGTCTCTTGATGATTTCTGCAGAAGATATCACTCCCGCATAACTTCTCCGACAATATTCTCCCGGAGGGATTACTCCCGAAACGGAAACATCACGGCCTGCCCGTACTGTCTTTCCCCATTCGTTATAGAAGAGACCACAGAAGAATGACACAATTAAGAAATGAGATTTCATAAATCAGCAGACATCTTGAAACCGGGGATGAAAATGACTATTTTCGGTGCATGAAACAGAAGATGCTGCCTTCCATGCTCTTCACAAAGGAAGAGCTGAGAAAAATATACTATCCCCTTCTCATGGAGACTCTGCTCTCCGCCACTGTCGGAATCGCCGACACGATGATGGTTGCCCAGGCCGGAGAGGCCTCCGTCAGCGGAGTCAGCTGCTTCAACTCGATCCAGAACTTTCTTATTGCACTCTTCTCCGCATTCGGAACGGGAGGAAGCGTGATTGTCAGCCAGCTCCTGGGAATGGACAACGAGAAGAGGGCGCGCTTTGCGTCGAAGGAGCTGCTGTACCTTGCTCTCTCCGTTGCCCTCGTCGTCGGAGGCGTATTCCTCGCCTTCAGGGAAAGAGTCCTCAGGCTCATATACGGCTCGGTCGAAGCGGATGTCTTCCGGGCAGCCCTCGACTACTCTCTTCCCATAATCCTCTCGCTTCCCTTCATGGCCCTCACATCATCCCTCACCGCAATATTCCGCGCACAGGGAAAGACGCAGTCGACATTCGTCGTATCGACAATAGGAAACGTCGTGAACATCGCGGGGAATGCCGTCTGTCTCTTTGTTTTCAACATGGGAGCCTTCGGCGTGGGACTGAGCACGCTCGTGTCTCGCATAGTCATGGCTGCGATATTCCTCACCCTCATCCACTCGCGTAAGCTCCGAGTCTACATCGATTCTCTCCTGAAGTTCGAATTCGACTTCAGAATGGCGTCGACAATCTTCTCCATCGCCCTCCCCTCGGGCGCGGAGAGCTCGATCTTCCAGCTGGGTAAGATCGTCACGATCTCCACGATCGCTGCCTGCGGAACGGCTTCCACTGCATCGTTTGCCTTCCTCGACAACATGGGAACCTTTGCAAACATAACGGGAACCGCGACGGGACTGGCTCTCATGGTCTGCGGAGGCAGAAGCTGCGGCGCCGGAAGATACGACGAGGCAAGGTGGTACGAGCGCTACTTCCTGCGCCTCGCATACCTCTCGATCTTCCTCACCTCCGTCGTCGTAATGGCGATTCTTCCCTTTGTCGTCAACATCTACGGCTACAGTGCAGAGACGAAAGCCCTCTCGCTTCTTGTAACCTACGAGAACCTCATAATCCAGTGTCTCATATGGCCCTTGTCATTCACGCTTCCCCAGGCTCTCAAGAGCGCGGGGGATGTTACCTACACGATGGTGGTTGCAGTGTCCTCGATGTGGATCTTCCGTGTCGCGTCGGCCCGCATTCTCGGTCTCACCCTCGGCTTCGGCCTCAGAGGGGTGATGTGGGGCATGTACATCGACTGGGCTGCAAGGAGCATCGCCTACGTTCTCCGCTGGAGAAACGGCAGATGGATGGAAAAAGGAATAAGAAAGGAAAAGGTGGCCGACGAGGGATAAAGGAATTACCATACAACTATGGAAAACAAAAAGATCGAAGAAATCCTGAAAACACAGAAGACATACTACCGGGAAGGCCGCACTCTTTCATACGAAAGCCGCATCAGAGCTCTCGATGCCCTGTACGGAGCAATAACGAAGTACTCCGACGCCCTCCGGACTGCCCTGAAGGAGGACCTCGGAAAGAGCGAAGCGGAGAGCGACATGTGCGAAATCAGGCTGACGCTGAGCGAGATAACCTACCTCAGGAAGCATCTCAGAGGCTGGATGAAGGAGAAGAGGGTTCCGACTCCCCTTTCGCAGTTCGCATCCCGTTCCTTCACCCGTCCCCTGCCATACGGCAGCACGCTCATAATGAGTCCCTGGAACTATCCCGTACTTCTCACGCTCGAGCCCCTTGCGGATGCCCTCGCCGCGGGTAACACCGCCGTCCTCAAGCCATCCGCCTACTCTTCCTCCACGACGGAAGTCCTCCGGGATATGATAACCTCGACTTTCGACAGAGGCCTGGTTGCCCTCATCGACGGAGGAAGGGAGGAGAACGCAGCACTTCTCGATCTTGACTTCGACTACATATTCTTCACGGGAAGCAAGAGTGTTGGAAAGCTCGTGATGGAGAAGGCTGCAAGGCATCTGACACCCGTAACACTCGAACTCGGAGGAAAGAGCCCCTGTATCGTGACAAAGGATGCCGATCTTCCTCTTGCGGCAAAGCGCACAGCCTTCGGCAAACTCGTAAACTGCGGCCAGACCTGCGTGGCTCCCGACTACATTCTCGTGGAAAGGACGATACAGAAGGAATTCGAGGAACTTCTGAAGAAGGAAATCATCCGTATGACCGGGGAGAACCCGCTCGATAATCCCGAATGGGGAAAGATAATCAACATCAAGCACTTCTCGAGAGTCATAAAGCTCCTCGACGACGCGAAGACCATACTCGGAGGAAAATACGACGAGAAGACACTGAAGATAGAGCCAACCGTCCTCAGCGGTGTATCCTTCTCCGATCCCGTCATGCAGGAGGAGATCTTCGGCCCTATATTCCCCGTCATTCCCTATGATGACATATCCCAGTGCCTGCAATACATCAACGACAACGAGCATCCGCTTGCACTCTACATCTTCACGGAGAAGAAGAAGGAAGCTGATTACGTCATGACGCACACCCTCTTCGGAGGCGGCTGTATCAACGACACCCTCATCCATCTCGCGACAAGCGAAATGCCCTTCGGAGGCGTCAGGGAGAGCGGCATGGGAGGCTACCACGGTAAAAGCGGTTTCGACTCCTTCTCCCACTACACCTCCATCGTGGACAAGAAGACCTGGATGGATCTTCCCATGCGTTACCGTCCCTACACGGAAAGAAACAGAAGACTTGTCAATTTCTTTCTGAAGTGACTAGACACGTTTCTCCGATTGGTTTATAGTTCATGGAAGATTGGGCGGTTAACTCAGCGGGAGAGTGCCACCTTGACGTGGTGGAAGTCAGAGGTTCAAACCCTCTACCGCCCATACCGCAGGACCTGGAAAACGGGTCCTTTTTTATTGTCCTGTCTTCACAGCGTTAAAACAATCGTTTATAAAAAGTGCCATGAAAGTACTCATCGCATCGGACATACACGGCTCTGAATACAGAGCGAAGCAGATTTACGACATATGGAAGAACGGTTCCTTCGACTCGGTAATCCTTCTCGGGGATTTACTCTATCACGGGCCGAGAAACGACCTTCCACCGTTCTACCGGCCGAAGGGAGTGATTCCCCTCCTCTCGGAGATGAAGGATTCTGTTACTGCGGTAAGGGGCAACTGCGACGCAGAGGTCGACCAGATGGTTCTGCCCTTCCCGATTATGGAAGACTCGAAGGCCATCACACTCGACGGCATGAAGGTATTTCTGATGCACGGCCACCACGACCTCGACTACGGTGATGCCTCTGTCGTGATGAGCGGCCACACACACATTCCGGTACTCGAAGAGAGAAACGGAGTCGTGTTCCTCAATCCCGGGTCCACCACGATTCCGAAGAACGGCAGCGCTCCGAGCTATGCAGTGTGGAATGACGGGAGAATAGAGATAATATCCCTAGACGACGGAAACGTAGTCAAGGCACGGGAACGATAAGGTAACCGTAACCTTTCCGCCCTCCTCGTTCTCCGAGATGTCGACGGTACCGTTATGGAGTTCCATGATCTGGTAGACTATACTGAGTCCGAGGCCAGAGCCTCCACCGCCGGTACGTGACTGGTCTCCCCTGCTCCACGGTTCGAAGAACTGAGGAAGAGGCTTAGGGAGAGAGCCGTCGTTGATGACCTTTATGACAAGGTTGTTGCCGGCCTCGGCTGTAACGACAGATGGAGGATTATCCGAAGAGCGGTACTCCATGGCATTCTGCAGAATCTCCTCGAGAGCTCTGACAATCAGGGAGTCGTCGGCATAGACGATGGTGGATGCCACGAAGTCGCACTTCACAAAGCCTCCGGTCTTCATGATGGCCGTGTCGATTTCGTCCTTGAGTACAAGCTCGCTCTTCTCGCACTTCGCGTCCGGAGAGAGCAGATACGAGTAATACGATACGCTCGCGATCCTCTCCTTGAGAGTGTCGTTCTCCTTCTTGAGAGTCTTTATTATCTCGTCACTGAGAGGGAAGAGTCCGTCGGACACTCCCTCGAGAATCATGTTCATGCTCGTAACGGGAGTATTGAGGTCATGCGATATGTTCCTGATCCACTCCTTACGGGAAGCCGAGTGACGTCTCAGGTCCTTGCCGAGTGCCTCAATCGAGGCGCCGATCTGGTTGTACTCCGTAACCTTCGTATCCGGCACCGTGATGTCGAAATGCCCCGAGGAGAGAAGCGAGAGCGCCTTCTCGATGTTCTTGACGTTCCTTTCGGTTCTTCTGGAGACGATGTAGGCCATCGCGAAGCCGAAGACGAGAATGAGGGGAATCGTAAACGTCAGGACTTTGTAGACTTCCTGCAGGATGAACTTTGTCGGAGTGTAGTAGTCTACGGAATAGACGAGAACGTCGAGATAGGCCGAAAGCTGGCCGTTGATGTAGACGGAAATCGTTCCCGCGATGTCGCTCTTCTTTATAGACGAGGGATAGGCAACAGTCACGGTTCCCCTGTTCTTCGTCTCGTGGAACGTCACGCTCTCGATTTCCATTCCGAGAGGAGAGACCATCGTGACGTCGAGTTCGTACTCGGGCTCGTCGAGCTCGTAGTAAGATGTCTTCTTGACGCTTCTCGTCGTTGCGATAGAGGACGTATCCTCGATGTAGGTGAAGGTGTTGTCGACGTAGGAGGAGAGCTGCGGGATGATCGAACCGTCGCCGCTCTGGCCGAAGGTCAGCATCTGCCCCCCTCCCGCGGAGCGCAGCACAAAGCCGCTTACCCTCTCGGATACGTTCGAGAAGACGTAGTCGTAGATATTCGATGCATTGGTGACCTCGGCATTCTCCAGCGTCTCCTCGACATTGGATGCGAACTCATCGAATACCTGGTTCGACCAGGTGTAGATGAGCCGCTTCGAGAATACCGTTATGCAGGCGAGCTGCAGGAGGGAAATCGCAATGAGAATGAGTACGATTGCCAGAAACAGGCGAACAAACTGTCTGTGCATCAGGCCTTCTTACCCGAGAACCTGTAGCCGTAACCGCGGACAGTATCTATCCAGTTGCCGGGGCGCAGCTTGGTGCGGATGTTCTTTATATGCGTATCGACGACACGCTCATAGCTTTCGAAGGAATAGTCGAAGCATTCCTCGAGAATCTGGGCGCGGGTGATGAGATTGGGCTCGTTCTGAACGAGGTACAAAACGATTCTCCACTCGGCAGCCGTGAGGTTGATGGGAACATCGTTGACTCTTATCTCGTGAATGTCCTCATCGATAAAGAGGGTGTTCTCACCGTCGGCATAGGCATACTTGTTTCTTGACGACGAGGAACCCTCGTCCAGGCGTCTGAAGAGCGCCTGTATTCTCAATACAAGCTCCTTGGGGGAGAACGGCTTCGTTATATAATCGTCGGCACCGAGTTCGAAGCCGAGTATTCTGTCGCTTTCGTCGACGCGGGCGGTAAGGAAGATCACCGGAAGGTGTCCGTTCTTCTCCTTCATCTCCTTGACGAATGCGAATCCGTCACCGTCGGGAAGCATGACATCCTGTATGAGAAGATCGGGAGTCTTCCTTAAGAAGGCCTCTCTGGCATCGGAAAGCGACTTGAAGCCCTCCGCCTCATAGCCCGAAAGGGAAAGATACTGTACGACACCACTTCTGATCACTTCATGATCTTCAACAACATATATAAGCTTCATGACTTCATTCTCACGGCGAAAAAAGCAAGTTGCAAGGATTAAGGGAGTAAATATACAAAAACTACAAGTTTTGCACCGGTAACGGATTGAAAAGCACTGCCGGTCTTATCTCAGATTGAGAACAAGACTGAAGAAGACATCGGAGAGTCTTCTTTCGACATCCTCGGGCGCATAGGTGCACGTTCTCGCCGCAGTGAGGCAGGCCATGCCGTGGGTGTAGATCCAGAGGTGTCCGTAGAGTTCCTCCGCCTTTTCACGCGGAAGACGGTAGGATTCCATGACGGAGGAGATTACCTCCTCGTAGCTGTCTTCCAGTGTCGGCAGGACTGTATTGAGAGACCCGATTGACGACCCGCTCATGAAGATGAGACGGAAGAGCTCTGGTTCGTCGTATGCGAAGTGCACGTACTCCTCCCCCACTCCGCGGAAGGGAATCTCCTTCTTCAGAGCCGCTTCCATGTATCTGCGGTAGACAGCCTTCGCCTCCGTCCTGACGGCATCCTCGACTTCCTTCATGCTCCCGAATACGGTGAATATGGGACAGGGTGACGAGCCGAGTCTCGAAGCGAGATTCCTGCTCGAAAGAGCGGCAAGACCTCCCTCTCTTACGATGGCGAGAGCAGCATCCGTGACTTCCTTTCTGGTGAACATCGCCTTTGCGGGCATGGAAACTCCTTTTCAGAACAACTGTTTTAGAACATCTGAAATTAAAGTTTTCTACCTGTTCTCATATCTGTCAAGGATTTTTGAAAACCTTACAATTCAAGAAGAC
>CAVILL010000043.1:0-18367 GCA_963643635.1 Sphaerochaetaceae bacterium
CAGGAACGAGGTT
Source organism: Sphaerochaetaceae bacterium (assembly GCA_963643635.1). GTDB lineage: Bacteria > Spirochaetota > Spirochaetia > Sphaerochaetales > Sphaerochaetaceae > Ornithospirochaeta. Next base: position 14 of record CAVILL010000043.1, read on the forward strand.
TAACTATGCCTTTAGGCCGCCTGAAGTCCTAAAGTCAGGAAATACAGTAGAAGAAAGATCTGTATTGCGATCTTCTCCTCTGCCTACACGACAAGCAGAGCAACAAGTGCACTTATGCAGCTTATTCCCGCAGTGAGCGGCAGTCCCCATCCGAGGAAGGAGACCGCAAGTGCGACGACGAAGCCGACGAGGGAGGGGATGAAGGAGCCTGTGGCACTGAGGATTGCCGGAAAGGTGAGAGAAGCAAGCGTCACGTATGGAGCGTAGTAGAGAAACGAGCGGAAGAAGACGTTTCTGATAGGTTTCTTGAGGACGAGAAGGGGAATCACCCTGATGAGGTATGTCACTGCAGCGATTGCTGCTATGGATATATAAATGTATGTATCACTCATTGTAATTCTCCTCGACTGTATTTTCCTTCACGGGAAAGAGTATTGCCGCAGCACCTGCGACTACGACTGTTATGATGATCACCTTCATTCCCGAAGATATTCCCATCAGGAAGGGAATCCTTCCGAAGAGGAAACTCAGGAGCATTGAGACAATGACGCAGGCGGCAATGACTCTGTTCTCCTTCGCGGGCGGAATGATTATCGCAAGGAACATCGCGTAGAGCGCAAGCGACAGGGCCGAAGTGATGACGGATGGAAGAATCTCGCCCATGACGCCGCCGAGTGCGGTGCCGAGGACCCAGCCCGGGCACGCGAGGGTCATTGCTCCGACATTGTAGAGAGGGTTCAGAGGGTACTTCTGACTCGACGCCAGGCCGAAGATCTCGTCCGTGACGCCTGCGGCCATGAGCATTCTCTTCCCCGTGCCGGTGGATGGCGAAAGCCTCACCGCAAGGGCTGCGCTCATCAGGAGGTAGCGGAGATTGATGACGAGGGTTGAAGCAATCAGAACCCACACCGAACCGTGTTCGCTCATGATGTCTATTGCCGCAGCCTGACCTGCGGAAGTGTAGTTGAGAGCGCTCATAAGGGCACTCTGGTACCACTTGATTCCCACGTTGGAGGCACTTATTCCGAGAGTGAAGGAGACTGCGAAGTAGCCCAGCGCTACGCTTATTCCGTCGACGAGTCCCCGTCTGAAGGATGAGAGATTTTCATTCATATGTTCTGTATTAAGAGGTCCCTTTCGAGACCCCTTATCTTATTTTACGACGATGTTGACAAGCTTTCCGGGAACGACAATCTCCTTGACTGTCTCCTTTCCGTCTATCCACTTCTTCACGGTCTCGTCCGCCTTTGCTGCCGCAAGGAGCTCTTCCTTCGCAGCTCCGGTCGGCATCGAGATCTTGCTTCTCACCTTGCCGTTGATCTGGACAACGAGGGTGATCGTGTCATCCTTCGTCTTCTCTTCGTCCCATTTCGGCCAGGGGGCCTTTGAGACGCTCGGAGTGTGCCCGAGTCTCTCCCAGAGTTCCTCGCTGAGGTGGGGAGTGTAGGGGGAGAGGAGGAGAACGAGGTTCTCGAGGCATATTTTCGGAAGGTACTCGGCACGCGTGAGCTCGTTGACATATACCATCATCTGCGATATGGCGGTATTGAAGTTCAGGGTTGCCGTGTCCTGTGACACCTTCTTGATGGTTTTGTGCATGAGACGATCGAGGTCCTTACCGGGCTCCGTGTCCCTGATTTCTTTCTCTGTTGCAAGCTTCCAGACCTTTTCTATGAAGCGGTAGACGCCGATGAATCCCGCCGTTGCCCACGGCTTGCTTTCAGTAAGCGGTCCCATGAACATCTCGTACATTCTCACCGAGTCCGCACCGTAGTCTCGGATGTAGTCGTCGGGGTTGATGACGTTCTTGAGGGACTTGCTCATCTTCGCGATTACCTGTGTAAGCTCCTCGTTGTCATCACTAGCGTAGTACTTTCCGTCCTTCTCCACGACAGAATCCGTCGGAACGAGGCTCTTGTTGGCTCTCTGGTATGCGAACGATGTAATCATGCCCTGGTTGACGAGTCTCTGGAAGGGCTCTGGTGTCGAGAGGTAGCCGAGGTCGTAGAGCACGTGGTGCCAGAAGCGAGAATAGAGGAGATGGAGTACGGCGTGCTCCGCGCCTCCGACGTAGAGAGATACCGGCATCCAGTATTTCTCCTTCTCTTCTCCTACGAATCTTTCCGTGTTCTTCGGATCGATGTATCTCAGGAAGTACCAGCAGGATCCCGCCCACTGGGGCATCGTGTTCGTCTCTCTCTTTGCTCTGCCGCCGCACTGCGGACATGTGCAGTTGACCCACTCGTCGACCTTGCTCAGGGGGCTGTCTCCGGTGCCGCTCGGTTCGTACTTGCTCACCTGCGGGAGTGTCAGCGGGAGCTGGTCCTCCGGAAGCGGTACGATTCCGCATTTTTCGCAGTGCACGAGAGGAATGGGTTCACCCCAGTAGCGCTGGCGTGAGAAGACCCAGTCGCGGAGCTTGTAGTTCACGGCCCTGTGTCCGCACTTGTGCTCTTCGAGGTACTCCAGAACCTTCGCGATTGCATCCTTCTTGTTCAGACCGTCGAGCCACCCGGAGTTGACGTGGATTCCGTCCTCCGTCCAGGCCTTCTCCTGCACGTCGACTTCGCTCTTCAGAACCTCGACTATCGGGAGATTGAACTTCTTCGCGAATTCCCAGTCTCTGTCGTCGTGAGCCGGGACTGCCATGATGGCACCCGTGCCGTAGGAGATGAGTACATAGTCGGCAATCCAGATCGGGAGCTTCTTTCCGTTGATCGGGTTGATGGCATAGCTGCCGGAGAAGACGCCGGTCTTCTCCTTGTTGAGGTCCGTTCTCTCGAGGTCCGACTTGTGCTTGACCACGTCGAGATACTTCTCGACCTCCTCCTTCTGCTCGGGAGTCGTGAGCTTCTCTCTCAGCGGGTGTTCGGGGGCGATGACCATGTAGGTTGCGCCGAAGAGGGTGTCGCAGCGTGTCGTGAAGACTTCGAGGTACTCGTCGCTCTTCTCGAGCCTGAACATGACCGATGCGCCTTCGCTTCTTCCGATCCAGTTGCGCTGCATCGACTTCACCGATTCCGGCCAGTCGAGGTCGTCCAGTCCCTTGAGAAGCTCCTCGGCATACGCCGTGATCTTCAGCATCCACTGTCTGATGTTCTTCTTCTCGACCTTTGCTCCGCAGCGTTCGCATCTGCCTTCCTTGACTTCCTCGTTCGCCAGTCCCGTCTTGCAGCTCGGGCACCAGTTGATCGGTGTGAAGGCTTCGTATGCCAGGCCCTTCCTGTAGAGCTGGAGAAAAATCCACTGCGTCCAGCGGTAGTAGTCCTCGTCGCAGGTTGAAATCTCCCTGCTCCAGTCGTAGGAGAAGCCGAGGGACTTTATCTGACGGCGGAAATTGTCGATGTTGCGCTGTGTCGTCACATACGGGTGCGTACCCGTCTTGATTGCATAGTTCTCTGCCGGGAGGCCGAAGGAGTCGAATCCCATGGGATGAAGGACGTTGTAGCCGTTCATCCTGAGGTAGCGTGAATATATGTCCGTTGCCGTATAGCCTTCGGGGTGGCCGACGTGCAGTCCCGCTCCCGAGGGATAGGGGAACATGTCGAGGACGTAGGCCCTCTTTTCCTTGGGAACCGATTCATCTTCGGTTGTCCTGAATGTCTCGTTTTCTTCCCAGTACTTCTGCCACCTGGGCTCTATTTCACTGAATGGATACTTGCTCATGGGGAGAGTATATCAAGTAAGGAGACAAAATACCATAACGGAAGGATGGGACGAGGATAGTTATCCGGACTGACTTAAAGGCCGGAAAAGTGAAAAAATATATTCTACTGTTTGATAACAGCGGAAAAAGTCGGCTATACTTACAGTTATGGCGTATGAAGAAAGTAACATAAGGACGCTGTCGAGCATCGAGCACATAAGACAGCGTCCGGGAATGTATATCGGAAGGCTCGGGAACGGAAGTCATCCCGACGACGGCATATACATCCTTCTCAAGGAAGTGATAGACAACTCGATCGACGAGTTCATGGAGGGACACGGTTCGAGGATAACGGTCACTCTGGAGGGACAGAAGTGTTCCGTCAGGGACTACGGAAGAGGTATTCCACTGAACAAGGTCATCGACTGCGTCTCCGTCATAAATACGGGAGCGAAGTACGACAACGAGGCCTTCCAGTATTCGGTGGGACTCAACGGCGTCGGTACCAAGGCCGTCAACGCCCTTTCGAAGTTCTTCGAGATAAGAAGCTTCCGTGACGGCGAGTACATGTACGCCTGTTTCGAAAGAGGAACGCTGAAGAAGAAGGACAAGGGAAAGACTGACGAGCCCAACGGCACGTTCGTCGCCTTCATACCCGATGACGATAAGGACATCTTCGGCGAATACGCCTACAACGAGGAATTCATCACCGGGAGACTCTGGAACTACGCCTACCTCAACAAGGGCCTCACCCTCGACTTCAACAGAAAGGTGATCAGGAGCCAGGGCGGCCTCATGGACCTCGTGAAGAAGACTCTCGGCGACACGGGGCTCTATCCCCTCATAAACTTCAAGAACCAGCACCTCGAGTTCTCCTTCACACATACCGACGGCTACGGCGAGAAGTACTACAGCTACGTCAACGGCCAGTACACATCCGACGGAGGTACCCACGAGGCTGCCTTCAAGGAGGGAATACTCAAGGGAATCAACGAGTATTACCACAAGTCCTGGGCTGCTCCCGAAATCCGTGACGGCATAGTTGCGACGGTCGCGATCAAGATAATGAACCCCGTCTTCGAGAGCCAGACGAAGAACAAGCTGGGCAATACCGACGTCAGGAGCTGGATAGTCGCGGAAGTGAAGGAAGCCGTCGTCGACGCCCTCATGAAGAACAAGGAGATAGCAAAGGGTCTCGAGGACAAGATCGTCAACAACGAGCGTGTTCACAAGGAGGAGGCTGCTCTCAAGAACGGCGCCAAGGAGAAGAGCCGGAAGGTTGCAATCAACATCCCCAAACTCAAGGAATGCCGTTATCACCTCAACTCCTACCCGCAATCGCATAAGAGCGACGCGGAGAACTCCATGATCTTCCTCACTGAGGGAGACTCGGCTGCCGGCACGATTACGAAGAGCCGCAATGCCGACACCCAGGCCGTCTTCTCCCTCAGGGGAAAGATAGTCAACGTCTACGGCAAGAAGAGGACGGAGATATATAACAACGAGGAGCTGTACAACATGATGATCGCCCTCGGCATCGAGGACAGTACCGAGAACCTGAGGTACGGCAAGGTCGTCATCGCAACCGATGCCGATGTCGACGGCTTCCACATCAGGATACTTCTCATGACATACTTCTTCACATACTTCGAGGACATCATAAACCAGGGCAGACTCTACATACTCGAGACTCCGCTCTTCAGGGTGAGGAACAAGAAGGAGAACATCTACTGCTACTCCGAGAAGGAGAGGGACGAGGCTGTTGCAAAGCTGAAGGGAGCCGAGGTCACGAGGTTCAAGGGACTGGGAGAGATAAGTCCCTCGGAGTTCAAGGACTTCATCGGCGAGAACATCAAGCTGCTTCCCGTGACCTATGAGAACATGGCGGAGATAAAGAACGACCTGACCTTCTACATGGGTGACAACACACCCGTAAGGAGGGAATTCATCATGGAGAATCTCATCTGATGGCTAAAGCGGAAAGACTGTACAAGGATTACTTCCTTGAATATGCATCATATGTTATTCGCGACAGGGCGATTCCGGATCTGCTCGACGGCTTCAAGCCCGTCCAGAGACGAATAATCCACACCCTTCTCAAGATAGACGACGGAAGATTCAACAAGGTTGCGACGGTAGTCGGTGAGACGATGAAATGTCATCCACACGGGGATGCATCTATCGGAGAGGCGCTCGTCAACATCGAGAACGACGGCCTCTTCATCGAAGGCCAGGGTAACTTCGGCAATATTCTCACAGGCGACAGAGCCGCTGCGGGAAGATACATAGAGTGCCGGCTCAAGCCCTTTGCGAAGAAGGTCCTGTATTCTCCCGAGATCACCGAGTACGTAGATACCTACGACGGACGAAACAAGGAGCCGGTTGTCTTCCAGGCCAAGGTTCCCGTCGTCGCCATTGCCGGAACGAGCGGAATCGCAGTCGGCATGTCCACCAAGATTCTTCCTCACAACATCCTCGAGGTTCTCGAGTGCCAGAAGAAGGCACTGAGGGGAGAGCAGTTCGAGATCTATCCCGACTTCCCGACGGGCGGCATCGTTGACGTGAGTCAGTACGATGACGGAAGGGGCAGCGTCACGGTGAGGGCCAGAATAAACGCCTCCGATCCCAAGAAGGTCGTAATCGAGGATCTTCCGTTCGAGGTCACGTCTCCTGCCCTGATCGAGTCGATCAAGAAGGCAGACGCGAAGGGACAGCTCAAGATAGCATCCATCACCGACTACACAGCGGAGAAGGCCAACATCGAGATATGCTGGCAGAGAGGTGTCTACTCCGAGGACATGGTCGACATACTCTACGCCACGACCGACTGCCAGAAGAAGATATCACTCAATCCGCTCGTAATCGTCGACGGACTACCGAAGAGTGTCGGAATAAGCGAGATGATTTCCTTCCACGCATCCCACCTCATCGAGGTGCTCACGAAGGAGCTCGAAATCGAGATGGGACACCTCAGGGAGAAACTGAGGGCACGCACGATGGAGCGTATCTTCATAGAGGAGAGAATCTACAAGAAGATCGAGAACAAGGATACCGCCGAGAAAGTGAACAAGGCCGTAATCGACGGCTTCAAGCCCTTCATGGCGGAAATAGACAACATTCCTCTTTCTCCGGAGGATATCGAGACGCTCCTCAAAATACCAATCCGCAGGATATCCCTCTTCGACATCGAGAAGAACAAGGCGGAGATTGCCCAGATAAATGCGGACATAGAGGCCTGCCAGTACAAGCTCGACCACATAGTCGACTATGCTGAGGATTACCTCACGGACCTCGAGGGCATGTTTGATGAAAAGACATATAAGCGTAAGACCGAGATTTCCTCGATAGAGAAGAAGACAGCGAAGGAAGTCGCGGTGAGGAACCTCGATGTCAGATACGATCCCGACACGGGCTACCTCGGAACGAACGTGAAGACGGGAGAAAGCCTCCTGAAGGTCAGCTCCTTCGACAAGATCTTCTATATGAAGAACAACGGTGAGTACCGTGTCGTCAATGTCACGGACAAGCTCTTCGCGGGCAAGGAGGGAATCTTCTACATCAACTACGGAGACAAGGACATCATCTCGCAGGAGATCTTCACCATCATCTACCGTGACAAGATAGGTGACAAGAAGGTCTGGATGATAAAGCGTTTCCAGATTCCCTCGTTCTCTCTCGACAAGTCCTACCAGACGGTGCCGGAGAAGGCCAAGATAAAGAAGATAAGCCTCTTCAGGAGCGCAATCATCTACGTGAAGTACAAGGAGGGGCTCAAGTACAGGGTCACCGAGGAGAACTTCCGCTTCGCCGACTTCAAGGTTCTCAAGTCAAGCTCGGGACAGGGCAACCAGCTTACTACAAAGGAACTCGAGAAGCTCACGATAAAGCAGACGAAGGACACCAAGACTACAGAGGAAGCCGAACCGACTCTCTTCGACACAGAGGCATGAGATGCTTGAAAAGGACAGAATACTCTACGAGGACAACCACCTGATAATCATGAACAAGAAGCCGGGAGAGCTGGTGCAGGGAGACGAGAGCGGGGACAGGACGCTTGCCGACGACGTGAAGGAATACCTGAAGGTCACCTACGGGAAGAAGGGCAACGTATACCTCGGAATCCCGCACCGCCTCGACAGACCCACGAGCGGAATTGTGGTCTATGCGAAGACGGAGAAGGCTCTTGTGAGACTCAACGAACTCTTCAGGGGTTCGGGGGTGAAGAAGATCTACTGGGCCGTGGTCGACAGGAAGCCGGAGAAGGATGAGGGAACGCTCGTTCACTACATAGTCCGCAACAGCGAGACGAATAAAAGCGTTGCGTACCCCAGGGAGGTGAATAAAAGCAAGATAGCGAAGCTCTCGTACAGACTCCTTGCGTCCTCCGACAGGTACCATCTTCTCGAAATCGTACTCCATACGGGACGCCACCACCAGATAAGGGCGCAGCTCAAGGCGATGGGGATTCATATCAAGGGGGACCTCAAGTACGGAGCCGAGCGCAGCAACCCCGATGGAGGGATATCACTACACGCAAGGAGAATCAGTTTCATTCATCCCGTGAAGAAGGAGGAGATTACGATAACCGCACCGCCTCCGGAGGATAAGCTGTGGTCTTTCTTCCTCAGTGAAGCAGAGAAAAGGGAAGAAAAAACCGAAAATACAGATAATTCATTGAATTAAAACTAAATAGTGAAGAATTCAAGCTAATAAAAATAGAGCCGGCCTGTGACAGCCAGCTCAGTGTATATACGGACAGGGATACTTTCCCGATATTCAATCTACAGTTATCTAACCACGGAAAAGGGAAACTGTCAACTCAATGACACCCTCCAATCGGGGGAGAGGGATGGTAGTTTTCTACTATAGGGTCAGAATTAACGCCGTCTGAGGGGTATCCCGGGAAAAGCGGGGGCGGGAATCAGTTCTGCACTGCAGAATCACTCTTTCTCTGATACACTCAGACCACAGAGGTTCAACATGGCAGGAAAAAAGAGAAGTCAGAAGAGAGAAAAGAGCAGATTCGATATCGAGATTGAAGAGTTCACGGCGTGGATAGACGGAATTCTTGCCAGTCTCGATGACGACGGGTCGGAGGAAAGCGAAGGCTACGAGGCGATGCTGAGGGTCTTCAGAATGAATGCGGAGGGATCATTCAGCCTGGAGAATCTTGCTTTTGTTGCAGAGAATGCGGCAGCGGCTCTGGACCTGTTCTTCACCGATGACGAGGAAGACAGGACAAGGGAGCTCAACCGGAAGATGCTCTGTGCAATAAGTTCTCTTCCCGTCGGGGACGATGACACCAACCCCGGTTTCTACACGGATCCCTATACACCGTTCTCCCTCAATCTCAGCACTCTCTTCTCCGTTCTCGAGAAGGTGGACTGCATATGGGATTTCCAGAATTACATTGAAAACGGACACGATGAGGAGGAAACGGGGTATGTCGAAGGAGCAGTAAGGGCACTCGGGGATGTCGTCACTCATCTGAGAGAGACTGATCTCATCGAATCGACTGAAGACGAGTTCTCTGAGAGGTCGGGAAAGATGCATTACTATGAGTGCGGCTCGTGGTCGATGAGTGCCAGATGGGCCCTCGACATGGACAGAATCGAGGATGTCTTCGACATGGACAGCCTGACAGTCGATAAAATAGAGAGTGAAATCGAGAAGCTTCTTGCGGATGAGAAGATTCTTAAAAAGAAGTCGGAGGACTGGAAGGGAGGTTTCCTCTTTGCTCTCACAACGCTTCAGAAGTGGATAAGAAAATACAGAGGTGTTCTCAATCCGTACATACTCGTCGATGTGCTTTCATATATCGGGGGCGCGGGAATAAGGGCCCTCAATCTTCTTCCGTGTTCGACGGAATGTGCAGTCCGGTACGGGGAAAGGAAGAGCAGCATCAACTTCCTCGGGCTGCTCTCTTCGATTTACGATGAAGTGACGGACGGGGATGATGAACTGGGGCTCGGTATGGTCAATCCGGTGAATCCCGAAACTACAATCTATAACAGACAGCTCTTTTACTTTCTCTCCTTCATCGAGATGGCGGGGTGCTACGGCAAAGCGGAGAATCCCGACTTCGACGACCTCAACTGTGACAGGGTCGAAGGCTTCTTTACCGCAGTACTGGAACTGATCGATCACCGCCTGGGATATCAGGGGGTCATAACACTTGCCCACAGCGAAATGAGGGAGTTTGCAGTACTCTCGTATCTTGAGACAGTGACCTTCTCCGCATGCGGCATAAACACCCTCGAGACGAGTGCAGTATTCGGAACCGACGAGTGGAACGATATCCTCGAAGAGTACTACGAGGCTACCGGAGACGACTCATACATGGTCGGAGACCACGAATAGTCTCAGTCCCGTACAAGCAGCGTCAGGCAGTTCCGTACCTTCACCGTATACTTCTCGTCTCCCTGGCTGAGGGCGTAGTTCTCCCGTCTTGTGCATCCCGTGCAGCTGAGGCCAAGTGCGTCGTGACGGAAGCACGTCCGCGATATGAAATACGGGGGTTCGTAGTCGGCTTTCGTCGGCTCGAAGGGCCAGGTGCCGGAGAAGGAGTCCCTCTCGAACCAGAGGTAGCCCGCCTTCAGTGTCGGCACTTCCTCTCTCAGAAGTGAAAGAGTATACCTGTTGGAAAGATAGAGGTAGATGTCCGCAAAGTAGTCATATTCCGGATGCGCTTTCGCGAATCTTACCTGGGAGATGTTGTTCAGGCCTATCGTGACGTTCTTCCTTCCGCCCACTGATGTGAGCATGTCAGACCAGAGTCTTTCCTCATTGAAGGTGACGGGAGGGAAGGTGAAGTACGTTCTTCCGTCAATCTCCTTTCCCTCCATGCTCCAGGGAAGGTCTCCCTCAAGCTCTTTTCTCGGAGGAAGGGTGAAGTAATCTGCGACCCCTTCCGGTGTGTAGAGCTCCGGAGTCTTCATCTCCGGCTCCGGAAGCGAGGAGTAGACGAGGCGTCTGAATTCCTTTAAAAGGGAGGGCTGTACGAAGGGATAATCAAGGAGCGAGAGATTATTGAAGGTGAGATTTCCCAGCGTCCAGGGTGATGTGCCGCTTTCCCTGAACACTCTCTCCAGAGTCTCCCTCATGTCTCTCTTCTTCTCCGATTCCTCCGTCTTCACTGCAGCAGATACTCTCTTTCCGAGGCTTTCCGCCTCGATGCTGTCAGGGCGGAGCGTGACGGCGATATCTACGCTTTTACGGAAGAGCGGAATGTTTTCAGACGGAGTCTTCTCCTTCTTCGTCGAGTCTGAAATCTTGTATATTTCCTTCCCCAGTAACCTTTCCTTATAATCCTTTCTGAGGATGTATCCTCCGGGAGTACGGCTCTTGATCGAGGCCGATGTCTTCACGGCGTCCGTGAGTCCCGAGTCATCCTTCACGAAGTACTGGATGCCGTCGTGATTTTCGAGTCTTTCGTCTGTCTCGAGGAAGCAGTCGCTTCCTCTTTCGTCCATGATTCTGCCGAGGTAGAGTCCCGTGTGACCCGGCCAGTCTCCGCTGAGAAGGGAAGGTCGGTTCGGTCTGTAGTGGAGGTAGCCGTCTCCGTTTCTGCGAAGGAATGTGGTACTGAGAGCGTCGCTGTCCTCCTTCGTGACGGGTCTGTCGTCGAGAACTGCCCTGTAGTAGCGTGCGCATGCCGCGGTGTACTCGGGGCTCTTGAGCCTTCCCTCCACCTTCACGCTGTCGATGCCCATGTCCCTGAGCGTTTTCAGCTCTTCCCTTACTGCGAGGTCCTCCATACTGAAGAAGTATCCTTTCTCCCCCGTCCTGCTGTTTCTGAACCAGGAGCGGCAGATCTGCGCGCACTCTCCTCCGTTTGCCGAGCGTCCGCACTTTAAAAAGGATGCGGAGCAGAGGCCGGAGAAGCCGTAACAGAGGGCGCCGTGGATGAAGACCTTGAGTTCGATGTCCCTGCAATTCTCCCTGATGGACCTTATTTCATCGAGCGTGAGCTCTCTCGAGAGCACGACTCTCTCGAACCCCAGGTCCTGCATCTCCCTTACCCCTTCCACAGTGTGGACTGCAAGCTGTGTCGAGCCGTGCATCTTGAGAGAGGGGTAGTGCTTACGCATTATTTCAGCCAGTCCCAGGTCCTGTATGATGACTCCGTCGTTACCGTAGAAGTCGAGGGCATCCAGAAGCGGAAGAACTCTTTCCATGGCATTGTCATCGATGAGGGTGTTCACCGTTACATATATCTTTCTGCCGTGGTCGAGGGCGTAGCGCCTTATCTTCGAGAGGTCCTCGAGGGAGAAGTTCACCGCACCCTTGCGTGCGGAGAACTCCCTGAGACCGAAGTAGACGGCGTCGGCGCCGTTTGAGAATGCGGTGAGCGCAGTCTGGAGACTGCCCGCCGGAAGTGCCAGTTCTGTCATTTATCTTCTCCCGTAAGGACTACCGCTCTGCCGCTCTTTCCGTCAGCCTTCACGAGGAAGGGGACTGGGGAGCTGAGACGCATGAAATGCTCCGTCTCCATGATAACGGGCAGTGCGTAGATTCTGTCGTAGTCTACCTTTCCCTTTCCCAGAAGCGGATTGACTGTGAGATAGAGGCATCCCAGGCTCGTCACGTTCTGGAAGAAGTGCGTGCCTTCACTCGGCTCCGCCTGCAGTTCCTCCGTTCCGGTCTCGATGATTACGTGTGCCTTCGAGATCTGCGACCAGGAGACGGGAATGCCGAGCCAGCTGTCGCTCGAGCCCAGTCTTCCCGCGGCAACAAGGATGTACTCGTCGTCGCTCGAGCCGTTGAGGCGTTCGAGTTCCTCGGCCATTTTCGACATCTCGCTCCGTCTGAATCTGTCCTTTCTGAATATTACTATATCTTTTATGTTCTTAACCTTGCCGTTGCCCATGACACGCGGAGCGAAGATGAGTGATTCTCTTTCGTCGTCTTGTGACACATCTATATCTTCGAATCTGTCCGTCGAGGAGATGGGCCTGAGCTGGAGAATCGAGAAATCCGGGCGTCCGGCATGCTCTGTGTTGACAGCGAACTCTATCTCCACGGGCTCCGACATCGTCTTCGTTCCGAGGGTGAGTATGTCGTGGATGATCTGTGGAAGCTTCAGCATCCCGTACTTGACGACGCCGTTGAAGGTCAGACTTCTGAATCCCGAATCGAGCGGGTCCTCGCTTGTGAAGCCGTCGGGACGGATTGTGCTGATGATGCCCTTCACGGCTCCCGGCCAGGAGTAGGCGTTCTCTAGAGGAAGCTGGACGAGGTTGTCGATGTCCTTCGAGGGCTCGAACGGTACGTTTCTGTCGAGTGCGTAGAAGAAACGCTGCCTCGAAGCCTTTCCGTTGAGGGAGGTGACGGGAATCTGGGGCTTTGCGGGACAGAAGCGGAAGGCGGCGCCTTCGTCGACGACTGTCTTTCCCATTCCGAAGGCAAGCATCCCCAGTCCGTCCTCTGCTGTTCTGCTGCCCTGTGGGTAGTAATCGAGGCTTCTCGCTACCCCCGAGATGTTCGGGAACCAGTATCTTCCGTCGTGCCATGAGCCCGTTATCTGCTGCAGTACGACGGCCATCTTCTCCTCCTCCACTGCGTGGCCGGTACGCCTGAGGTATTCGCGGGCGCGGGAGAAATAGGTTGATGCCCACACCGTTCTCACGGCGGTGAGAAGATCGTCGAGCCTTTCCTCATCACTTCCGGTATTCGGAATCATGCATGTTTCGTAGACTCCCGCGAAGGGATGGAAATGGCTGTCCTCGAGAAGAGAGGAGGAGCGCACGGACATCGGGACGTGAATTACCTCGAGAACCCTCTTCATGTCGAGTCGGAAATCCTCCGGAACGGAAGCGGATGTGAAGATGGAGAGTATCCTCTCATCGTCCATGTCCTCGAAGTCACCGGGTTTGAAGGAGTTGAGAGCCATGAATGAATCGAAGACCTCTGTCGACACCGCGATGGTACGCGGAATCGAAAGATACACCTCGGGATACTTCTCGCTGATTCTCGAGGCCTTCATTTCCGTTGCGAGGAACGCCAGTCCCCTTCCTTTTCCTCCCAGCGATCCGCGACCCAGTCTCGTGAAGAGATACGTCTCGTCATAGCTTTCCCTTCTGAAGACCGCGATGCTTCCCCTTGTCCTGTCCTTACGGAACTTCACTATCGTTTCATGGATGAGCGAACGTGTCTTCTCCCAGTCCGAACTGTCGTACCCCGTCGTGACCGGCTTGAGAGTCGAGGCAAGAGAGAAGAGCGACTGCCCTCTGAGCCAGCGCGAGAAGTCGTTGCGTCGCACGTGGTAGGCAAAGGTGGAGAGGGGGACCTTCATCATCGTCTCCTGCAGCTCCTTCATGTTCGTCGCAGTCGCTACCGTCTCACCGCTTTCGGGGTTGATGAATCTAAAGGGACCGAAGTTGTATCTGTCACGGAAGTATCTCTCGAGTTCGATGTATCTGTCGGGAGAGAGCTTCCAGATGAAATCAGCCCCCGTCCTTTTCGCTGTCTCCCATCCCGAGATGTCCGTTGACTGCAGAAGGAATGGCAGTTCGGGATTGTCCTTCTTCACGTACTCCCTGAGCACCTCGCCTCCCTCTCTCTCCTCATCCGGAGACGGGTAGGATATGTCGGAGATGACGCCGAGTATGTTGTCACGGTACCTGTTGTATCTGGTCACGGCCTCGTCGTAGCTCCGCGCAAGCACGATCTTTGGACGCCCTCGCATTCTCAGCTTCATTCCCCAGTCGTTGAGGGCTTCGATGATCGAGGCCCTGTTCTGCTTGATGAGGAGGGTATATATCTCCGGAAGATACGAGGATATGAACTTCACCGAGTTCTCGACGAAGAGGATGACCTCGACGTCGGCTTCCGCCGTGTCGTGGTCGATGTTTATCTCGTCCTCGATGAGCTTGATCATTGCCAGAAACAGCGAGGGGTCTCCCAGCCAGTAGAAGAGGTAGTCGATGTACGGGCAGTTCTCGCCCTTGAGAACCTTGGCCTTCCTGTGGTCGGGGGAAGGGGAGAGAGCGATGAAGGGAAGAGAAGGATTGAACTTCTTGACGCTCTCTGCAAGCGCCTCGACTCTCCCCGAGCCCAGGTCGAGCATCGAAATCACAAGGTCGTAGCGGTCCTTTGAAAGGGCGTCCATGGCCTCTTCCTCTGTGTTTACGTGGCTTATCTTCGGGGGGTTGCTGAGGCCTAGGGAGGTATATTCCCTGTAGAGTTCCTCCTCGACCCTTCCGTCCTCCTCGAGCATGAATCTGTCATAGTCGGAACATATGAGGAGCACTGAGTAGACGTGCTTCAGCATCAGAGAGGAAAACGGTACCCAGGTTTCGTCGTTCTGGTAGTACATCAGCTCTTCTTTCTCCTGAGTACGAAGAGTACGACGGACGAGAGAATGAAGAAGGATGTTATGATTCCGAGAACCCTGAGAGTGCTCTCGGCAGCGCCAGTAACCGAAATAAGGACAATCAGCACCATCAGCAGTGCTGTCAGGGCCCAGATGGAAATCCTGTAAAGTATGTCAATCATCGTCTTCTCCTCGCTGACATTATAGATAATGAGGAAAGAAGAGAGAAGATGCCGCTCGATACTCCTCTGATGAGTCTCCTCTCATTTCCTCTTTCTGCTGCGGTATTCGCTCGGGAGCATGCCTTCCCTCCTGCGGAAGATCTCGCTGAAGCAGGTGCCGGAGCAGTACCTGAGGCGTGAGGCAATGGATGCGATACTGTCATCTGTTCCCAGAAGGAGCGTCTTCGCCTTCTCGATTCTCACCGGGTCTATATACTCCGTCAGACCCTTCCCCGTTTCCTTCCGGAACTTCCGCGAAAGGCAGCAGTTCGTCCTCCATGTGGGTGAGGATGTAGTCGCAGTACTCCCGGACGGTCCGGGAATACTTCTCATCATTCTTCGCCTTTCTGACACGGTTTATGAAATCGAAATACATGGCAGGGGAGAGTGAATGGAAGGAGATGTACCGGGCCGTCTCTGCCGAGGCAGCTGATACATCCACAGCGGATTATGTGTGGCTTCCTTTCCGGATGGACGGACAGTGTCCCGGAGTCCGTATCAGGTGGCGTGACAGCTGGAGAATTGATGAAGAGGAGGCGGAATGAAGGCCGTCTTCAGCAGTATGGACCTTGTCGGATATTCCTTCCGGCATGGTCTTTTCTTCTCTGAAGGTGTACCGGAGAGAAGAGGGCAGAGGTGGTGTCAGAGAAGCGTCACCACGAGAGCCGTAAGCGCTGCGACTGCAGCAAAGAGGGGAATACCCCGCAGGAACGAGCCCAGATGCTTCTCCGGATTCTGGTATTCCTCCTTCTCCGGAATGAACGAGAAGCGTATGCGCTTCGTGTTCCTCCACCACAGAAGGTCGATTACGACGAGGTCGAAGAGCCCCAATCCTTCCCCGAATGCGAGGAAGTAGAGGAAGGCGGAGAGATACGTATCAAGCATAAGCACCTTTCTGAAGACAAGTCCGATTATGGAGAAGACGAGTGTGAAGAGCAGCGTGTTGCTGACGAGTATGGACGGGATTGACGACTTCTTCATGTCCTTTATAAGTCCCCTGGCGCGTACCTTCTCCTGGACGCTGTCGGGGTAGGACCTGAGTCCGATGAGATTCTTCCTGTCCGTTCCGGTGAGAAGGAAACAGATGAACCAGTAGAGGAAACAGAAGGCGAATGCGATAAGAATTCTCATGATGAGCCTCGATTAGTTGAGACTAACTATACAGAGTTCATTTCCCTCTGTAAAGACAGTCGAGAGACTGAGCTCCCTCGAGGAGCTTCTTCGTGTTGTCGAGGAGAAAGACAAGGTACCCGACTCCCAGGTGCTTTCTTATCGCATCCTTTGCTTCATCGAGATTCTGAGGGCGTGAAGAGGTATCATGCATGTCGGACCCGAGGACGTGGATATATCCCTTCTCCAGGAGTTTCAGTGCTTCGCGTCTTGTTCCGAACGAAGTGAAGTATTCGCCGTTGGACTGGATGTATATTCCGTTTTCCACGAGGTACGGGAGAGTATCCTTCTTCTGGTATGAGACATATCTCTCTACGTGGGCGATGACGACGGAGAGTGAGAGAGTGTTTCTCAGATCCAGAATGCTGTCGATGTCCGCATTCGACCACCTGTCGAAGGGCATTTCGACAAGGAGGGTATTCGTCCCGACGATACAGAGGTCTCTTATTCCGTCGCTCTTCGCAATTGCCGGGTAGTAGGCCGTTTCGGCTCCGAGATAGACAGTCGGCATCGTATCCTTATCATATATGGAGAGAAGAGAGCGTGCAGCAGCATTCCGCCTCGAGAGGAAGCTCTCCTTCTCCATCCTCGACGGATAGAAGTGTGGTGTTGCGACAATCTTCCTGATTCTGCGGCTGTATGTCTCATCGAGCATCGCCTTCGTCATCTCCGTGTTTCTGCTGCCGTCGTCGATTCCCGGAAGCACATGACTGTGAAAGTCGATGATTCTCGGTGTCTTTGTGACTTCTTCTCCCTTTTCCATGGCTGTATGATAACTGAAAACCGGATGAATCTACAACTCGGAACATTTTCTTTCCGATACTGAAGATAGAGAGAGAAAAAATACGATATGAGAGAAGAAAGGCGATGTGTTCTGTCATGGTGGTTTTGTAAAATCCTTTGGATATCATCAAAAATTCGACGAAAAATTAAAGATATGATTAAAAAACAAAAGGAAAATTAAAGATAAAATAAAGATTGACTGTAAGAGAAAGTGGATTTACGCTATCTGGGTAATAAGGAGATTACAATGTACGATCTTAATACATTCATGGCAGAGCTCGAGAGGAAGAACCCTGCACAGCCGGAATTCATCCAGGCAGCCAGAGAAGTCATCGAGTCTGTTATCGACACAGTCAACTCAAACCCGCTTTATCTCAAGAACAAGATTCTCGACAGAATCGTAGAACCCGACAGAATCTTCACTTTCAAGGTTGAATGGGAGGATGACAACCACGAAATCCAGGTCAACAGAGGCTACAGAGTACAGTTCAACAACGCAATCGGACCATACAAGGGCGGACTGAGATTCCACGCAAACGTAACACTCGGAACACTCAAGTTCCTCGGCTTCGAGCAGATCTTCAAGAACTCCCTCACCACACTCCCGATGGGCGGCGGCAAGGGCGGCTCGGACTTCTCCCCCAAGGGAAAGAGCGATGCTGAAATCATGAGATTCTGCCGCTCCTTCATGACAGAGCTCCAGAAGTACATCGGACCCGACACCGACGTTCCGGCAGGCGACCTCGGAGTAGGCGGAAGGGAAATCGGATACATGTACGGTCAGTACAAGAGACTGAGAGACGAGAACACGGGCGTTCTCACCGGCAAGGGCTGGGGATGGGGCGGATCTCTCATCAGACCGGAAGCAACAGGCTTCGGAACAATGTATTTTGCAAATGAGATGCTCAAGGCTCACGGTGATTCCTTCGAAGGAAAGAGAATCGCAATCTCCGGCTTCGGCAACGTCGCATGGGGTGCAGTCACGAAGGCTGCCGAGCTCGGCGCAAAGGTTGTCACGATTTCCGGACCTGACGGATACGTCCTCGACGAAGAAGGAATCAACACTCCCGAGAAGATTGCATACATGCTCGAACTCAGAGCATCCAACAACGATGTCGTTGCTCCGTACGCTGAGAAGTTCGGTGCGAAGTTCGTCCCCGGCAGAAAGCCCTGGGAAGTCAAGGTCGACATGGCATTCCCGTGCGCTCTCCAGAACGAGC
>CAVILL010000044.1:0-18276 GCA_963643635.1 Sphaerochaetaceae bacterium
CTCAATCTCTCCATGTTTGTCGGACTGAAGACATAAACGGGAGAGAATGTGTTTTTGTCCTTGCTCTGTACGGAGAGAACGAAGCAACTGGCCCAGATATTGAAACAACCCCCGCTCTCAGATGTTGTTCTCCGCAAAAAGTATGATAAAATATTCGCAGACAGTAAATTGGTTTGTGAGGAAACAGTATCGGAAAGATTAAATCAGGAGAGCCGATGGAAGAGCTGATTAATCTGAAGCCCATGATCGGGGAAATAAGAAATCTTCTTGTGAGTGCGAGGAGACGAGTGGCGTCACAGGTGAATACCGGGCTTCTGTCCACCTGCCGGGATGCAGGGAGAATAATAGTCGGGCATGATGAGGAAAACAGGGACCGTGGGACTACGGGAAGCAGACACTGAGACTGCTTTCCAAAGAGCTGACAGAGGAATTCGGGAAGGGGTTCTCTCTTTCGAACCTGTATAATATGCGTCTCTTCTATCTGAATTATCAGAAATCCCAGACGGTCTGGAAAATTGTCGTGGTCACATTATTGTGAGCTGCTTGCGATTTCAGATCCGGACAGACGCAGTTTCTACGAAAAGGAATGCATCAACTCCGAATGGTCACTGAGGGAGCTGAAAAGGCAGATTTCCACTTCGCTCTATGAAAGGCTGCTGCTTTCGGCCGGGAGAAAGTTCTTGCACTTGCAGAAAAAGGGATTGAGATATCTTCTCCGTCGGACATCATCCGGGACCCGTATGTATTCGGATTTCTGGGGCTGCCGGAAAACAGACCCGTTCTCGAGAGCAATCTGGAAAAGGCCCTGACTCTTCAGATGGAAAGATTCCTGCTTGAACTCGGGCGGGCTTTATGTTCGTAGGAACTCAGCAGCTTATCACTCTGAACAACATCCACTACTATGTCGACATGGTATTCTACAACAAGATTCTGAAAGCGTGCGTTCTGATTGAACTGAAGACGACGAAACTTATGCCGGAGGCCGTGGGAGAGCTCAATATGTACATCAACTACTATGCGGAGGAAGTCAACGATGAATATGACAATCCGCCGATTGGCATAATACTCTGTACGGACAGGGACAACGTTGCTGCCGAATATGCCCGGGGAGGCCTGTCCAACAATATTTTCGCTTCACGCTATGTTCAGTACATTCCGGATAAGAATGAGCTTCAGGCACAGGTTGAAGCCGTTCTCTCGGAGTGGAATACGAGGGAGAGGAAGTAAGAACATCTTTGAAGATAATACGGTCCCCGGATATGCCTCCGGCACTCAGTTCCTTCCGGACTGCGGTATGTCTCAGATGCTGTCTCCTTGTTGATAATCCTTTCTGAAGTGAAGTACACTCTCTCCGAGGTGCATATGGCTAACAGCAAATCCATTATTACAGTAGTCGGTAAGGACCAGGTGGGAATCATCGCCCGCGTCACGGCATATCTCTACAGGGCGAACGTCAACATCGAGGACATTACGCAGTCCATCGTACAGGGGTATTTCAACATGATGATGATTGTCGACACATCCTCGTCCGACAGGGACTTCCTCGTTCTCTCGAACGAACTCGAGAAGCTGGGGGAGGAAATCGGTGTCATCATCAAGCTTCAGAGAGAAGACATATTTGTGAGCATGCAGAGAATATGATCAACATAAACGAAGTAATTGAAACCAACACGATGATAGAGAAGGAGAACCTTGATGTGAGGACGATCACACTGGGGATCTCTCTGCTCGACTGCATAAGCGACAATCTCGATAAGCTCTGTGACAACATATACAGTAAGATCACGACTCTTGCCCGCGACCTCGTGAAGACGGGGAAGGATATAGAGCGTGAGTATGCAATCCCGATTGTCAACAAGCGTATATCCGTTACCCCGATAAGCCTGATCGGTGCATCCGCATGCAGAACTCCCGGAGATTTCGTACGCATAGCCGAGACGCTCGACAGAGCGGCGGGAGAGGTCGGCGTGAACTTCCTCGGAGGCTACTCGGCACTTCCCGCGAAGGGAATGACGAAGGCCGAGGAGATGCTGATTCTCTCGATTCCCGAGGCACTCTCGAGGACCGAGCATATCTGCTCGTCTGTGAACCTCGGTTCCACGAAGACTGGAATCAACATGGATGCGGTGGCGCTCATGGGAAGAATCGTGAAGGAGACGGCCGCCCGGACAAAGGACCGCGACAGCCTGGGGTGCGCCAAGCTCGTCGTCTTCTGCAACGCCCCCGACGACAATCCCTTCATGGCGGGTGCCTTCCACGGTGTCACTGAGACCGATGCGGTAATCAATGTGGGAGTATCGGGACCGGGGGTGATCAATCATGCAATCCAGAGCGTGAAGGGAAAGGACTTCGGAACCCTTGCAGATACCATCAAGAAGACTGCATTCAAGGTTACGCGGCTCGGACAGCTCGTGGCCCAGGAGGCATCGAAGAGACTGGGAATCCCGTACGGAATCGTGGATCTCTCTCTGGCTCCGACTCCGGCAGTCGGTGATTCGATAGCGGAGATTCTCGAGAGCATGGGCCTCGAGAGAGTGGGGGCACCGGGAACTACGATGGCTCTCGCGCTCCTGAACGACCAGGTTAAGAAGGGCGGCATCATGGCCTCGAGCTATGTCGGAGGACTCTCTGGTGCCTTCATCCCCGTCAGCGAGGACCACGGCATGATAGAGGCGGCGGAAATGGGGGCCCTTACTATCGAGAAACTTGAGGCGATGACATGCGTATGCTCCGTCGGTCTCGATATGATTGCAGTTCCCGGAAATACAAGCGAGTACACCATAAGCGGCATAATCGCCGACGAGATGGCAATCGGTATGATAAACCAGAAGACGACGGCGGTGAGGATTATCCCGGTTGTCGGAAAGGATGTGGGGGAGACGGCCGAATTCGGAGGGCTCCTGGGCTCCGCTCCGATAATGAAGGTCAACAGTTACTCTCCCGAAGCCTTCATAAAGCGCGGCGGCAGAGTACCCGCACCGGTGCACTCGTTCAAGAACTGATATGTATTTGATGTGAAGAGGGAAAACGGGCATTTCCCTTTTTCCCTCTTTATGATTATATTACACGTCCTTAGGAGAATAAAACTATGGCTGAAAACAATAATTCCGTTCTTTCTGCTGCATCGAGCAGAGAATATCTCTTTCTGAGAAAGGTCTATCTCTGGATGGCATCGGCTCTCGTCGTCAGCGGAGCGCTTGCCTATCTTGTCGCATCGTCTGAAAAGCTCATGATGATGTTATATACCAGTCCATTTGCTCTCATAGCTCTCATAGTCGCGGAGTTCGTATTCGTAATCGTTCTCTCTTCGCGTGTCGAAAAACTCAGTCAGGGGGCGGCGTTCGGTCTCTTTTACGGCTACGCTGCCGTCAACGGCGTCATGCTCTCATCCGTCATCTATCTCTATGCAGGATCCTCGGTCCTTCCGCTTGCATTCGGAACGACTGCAGCGGTATTCCTCGCAGCATCTCTCTACGGTGCATTCACGAAGAGGGAGATCAAGGGCTGGGGCGGCTGGCTCTGTATGGCTCTCATCGGTCTGATGGTGGTATCTTTGATAAACGTATTCGCCGGTTCGAGCAGAGTCGACTTCATGATCAGCGCTCTCGGAGTCCTCATCTTCACTCTCATCACGGCATGGGACACGAAGAAGATTGTATCGATGAACGAAAGCTACGGTTACATGATGAACGAGAGCGAACTCAACAAGATTTCGCTCCTCGGAGCACTCGAGCTCTACCTCGATTTCATCAACATCCTTCTCTATCTTGTAAGACTCTATGCAAGAATCAAGAAGAACGACTGAAGTAATATTCGAAAACAGTGACCTTCTGGCCTTCTACAAGCCGAAGGGTCTTCCCACGGTCCCCCTCAGAAACAAAGAGGGGGATTCGCTCCTGAAGGAGATGGCGCTTTGTTATCCCGAGGTTGCCCTGGTGAAGGGGGAGAAGGAGTGGGAGGGCGGAATAATCCACCGCCTCGACACTCCCACATCGGGCATAGTCATTGCTGCGAGAAACGATGAGACTTACAGATATCTGATAAATGCCCAGAAGAACAATCTCATCATCAAGCATTACATTGCACGTACCAGCCCACGAAGTGAACTTCTTCCGGGCTTCGAGAGCTTCCCTTACTCCATCAGTGGAAGGAAGGTTGGAATAACTTCATACTTCCGCCCCTACGGTGAAAGGGGTGCATCCGTAAGGCCGGTGCTCAACAACTCCCGTTTGATCAAAGGCAGTCTCTACACGACAGAAGTAAGGAGAACATCAGATGCGGACACATTCGAGTGCATAATAACGAGGGGCTTCCGGCATCAGATCCGATGCCACCTCTCCTGGAGCGGCAATCCCATCATCGGCGACGACAGATACGGCGGGGCGGAGAATGAATACCTTCTTCTTGAAGCAGTTAAAGTTGAGATTCCGTATGGCGGCAGGATGCTGACGATAGAAGTCTGAAACTTTTCTACTGCTGCCTTACGGGAAGATAAACTGTCAGATTGCCGCTTTTATGCTGGATAAGCTTTCCTTCATCGCAGAGATCCTTGAGAATTCTGAATGCCTTTGTAGTTCCAAAGCCGCGTTTCCAACCGGGGAATGAAGACGGAGCCGCTGTCATGAAGCCGGAATTCATCGTCATTCTTTTCATTACGGTTGAAGAGTTCGACCAGGAATGCTCCTTCAGCAGTTTTGAATTCCGGTTCTTTCGGAAAATCACTGTAGAGACTTATGATTTTCCTTATTCCTATTCCATAGCTTTCGACATAACGAAGACGGAAGAATACCTGTGCAAGGTTGGGGTTTCTCGAAGAAGACGCGCCCAGGCGGATTGCTTCCATCGAGATTCCCTTCACGAGCCCTCCCAGAGATATGAAATCAATATGGTCTGAGTATATATTCACCAGTGTGCTTCCGCTGATTGTGTAATCGCGGTGAACGATAGCGTTGAGAATGGCCTCTCTCAGAGCATCCACGGGATAATCCCTGTAATCAGTACGTACGAATCCCTCGAATCTGGCTTCCGTCTTGTTGTAGATTTCCAGAAAGGTCAGAATTTCTTCAAGCTGCTTTAAAAGTGATCCCGTGAATTCTCTTCTGTCACTGAAGATTGTACTATCCTCTCCCTGGAATACGGCAAGTTTGACTGTATAGGGACACTGGTCGGAAAGGAGGATGGCGAGATTCGAAAAGAGTCCGTCGGGACCTGTCATCTTCAGTGTCTTCATCTGGGTCTCACCGAATTCGGGATTCTTCTCCTTCATTTTCATGCTGAAGGTGTCGAACGTGAGATTCTGATTCATGCTGCGGCATTCCTCATAGGACTTTCCGTATGTGTCTATGATCATCCTTCGTATTCCGTCTTCGTTCAGGGGAATGCAGGCCGTGCCGACTCTGATGAATACTCCTCCCGGAGTCAGCCCTTCTTTCTGAAGGTAGTAGGGTCTCTCCGTTCCGACCGAGACAGTCGCTTTCACCACCTTCTTTCCTTCCATCTCGACCGACTCAATCTGAAGGAACGGCATGACATCTGGAAGAATGAGGTTCTTTGCTGTATTCGAAAGACGGGTCATCACATCGTCGGGATTTTCGACTCCGATAATGCCGCCGTCATCGCCTATGCCGATGTAGAGAACTCCGCCACATGTATTTGCGAAGGCTACGATTTCCTCGGGAACACTTGAGGAAAGGGTGCCTTGATGCTGTCCAGTTCCTTGAATCCGACGTTTTTGCTTGCTTTCTTTCTCTCGTCATAGTGCGAAAGAAAGAAAACGACAAGTAAAATTCATTGCGCAGCAGGTGGGGTCGTTTGCAGACTGTATAAATGTTAAAGGAAATTGTGATGAGGTAAGAAATTGTCCCCCGTTAAGGGGGACGTGAGAGGGTATCAGAAGGGGAGGGGTTCTTCGTTTCCGTCGTCGTCGAGGGGAACTGTCTCCACCTCGTTCTCGTCGACTGACGTTACCTTCTCAATCCTGCGCTGGATGGAATCGAGAGTCCTGCTCAGCTTCGAGGCAAGCTTGTTTCCTTCCTCGTAGAGTTCCACGCTTCTCTCGAGTCCCGTCTCCGGGTTCTTCAAAAGTTCTGTTATCTCTTCCATTCTCCTGAGGTCTTCTTCAAAGCTCATTTGTCATTCTCCTTAACTTCGGCTGTTATTGTGCCGTCCATTACTCTTATATCAAGTGTGTCACCTGGGTGTACATTCTTCGATGACGTTACGATTTTTCCGTTCTCGTCTCTCACGAGAGCGAATCCTCTCTCGAGAAGCGAGAGGGGATTGAGGGCGTCGATCTCCCTCTTCGTGCTCTTCAGCTTCTCTCTCGAGTACGACACTGTCGAGGTAATCAGAATTCTCGAAGTTCTCCTGTATTCGTCAATCACGTGGCGTCCGTTCTCGATGATGCGGGGAAGCGATAGCGCGAAGGTTGACCGTAGGTACCCGACCTTCTGTCGTGCGCTGTCACTCTTTCTGATGAGGGCGGAACGCATCTCCTCTTCGCTGAAGCTGAAGCGGAAGAAGGCGTTCTGACGCTTCTTCTCGAGAAGCACCTTCATCTCCTCGGAAGACGGGACCTCCCGTCTTGCCTCCGCGAGCCTTGTCTTCATCAGTGATTCCATCACTTCAGGAGACGGGAGAGATGCGCGGAGAGATGCTATGCGGTTCTTCATTATAAGGTTCATCGTGTCCCTTATGGAGGAGAAGGACTGACGTCGGCGGTATATTGTCTCCGTTACCTTCTCGGCGGCTATCGAGGGAGTACCGGCGCGAAGTGTCGCTACATAGTCCGAAAGGGACCAGTCGCTTTCGTGTCCCACGGCAGATATCACGGGAATCTTCGAATTGTGGATGGCTTCGATTACAGCTGTCTCGTTGTACGGCATGAGGTCTTCTTTGCTGCCGCCTCCGCGGGCGACTATGAGTACGTCGCAGAGAGCGAAGTTGTTGGCCTGGCGGATACGCGATGCAATCGTCTCCTCGGCCCCGTTGCCCTGGACGGCACATGGAAGGAGTACGATATCGAGTGATGGAGCACGGCGCCGCGTTACGTCGAGAATGTCGTGGATGACTGCCCCCGTGGCGCTCGTCACGACGCCGACCTTTCTGATGACGGACGGAATCTCCGGCTTGTTCTGCGGATCGAACCATCCCAGGTTCTGGTAGTAGAGCTTACGCTTTTCAATCAGTGCCTGCAGCTCTCCGTCACCTTCCTTCACCATCCTGTTGATTACGAATGTAAGCTTACCCGTCTTTTCGTAGAGCGATATTCTCCCCGTTGCCACCACGAGGTCCCCGATACGGAACTTCTCTAGGCCGCGGGCACATGATCTAAAGACGCAGGACGGAAGGGATGACTGTGCGTCCTTGAGGTCGAAGTAGTAATGTCCCGAGGCATTGGGACGGAAGTACGTTCCCGATATCTCGCCGCGGACGACTATCTGGTAGAAGCCGGTATCGAGAAGCTCCTTGATAAGGAGGTTGCACTCGGTGACACTTATGACCTTTGTTATCTCATCGTAAGCCATGAGGAGAGTATAACACAAAGAAGAAGGAAAAAGCGAAACGGAAAGGAAAGATTTCGAAAAAAGAGCAGGTAATCATACAGATGTAACAGTAACTAAAATCAGACTGATGTAAGGTAATTACTGTAAATATATAGATATCCGATAATTTTAATTTAAAAAATGATGAATAACTCAAATTTCTGTCCGGAATATTAAATATACAGAAGAATGTTGCGAAACTTTTCTTTTTAATGTAAATTCAAATGTTAGATATAAAACGAACAATTGTTTAATTGAGGGCCGAGATGAAGAAAAACGTTTTATCCGTATGTGCGGTGATGTTTGCCGCTTTCGTTCTGTTTCTTGCAGTTTCCTGTGATGCAGTCGGTGTAGATCCCTTCTTTCATTATGTTACAGTCATCGTTGACGACAGCGTAATCGGGTCTGAAATCGTATATCACAATAATGAGTATACTCTCCCGGGAGAACAGAAGAAGGACGGGTACATCTTCGATTGCTGGACAGATGGCAAGACTGACTACAAGGCCGGAGAAACATTACGCATCAATGAGGATGTAACTTTCAGAGTCAAGTGGATCGAGGGATATTTGATTTCATACGATGCCAACGGCGGAAATGGGGAGAGTGTAACGGATGTCGTCAGGACGGGAAGTTACGGCACTCTCCGTTCCGATGACATCTTCTCGAAGAACGGCTATGTGATTGACGGCTGGTATACTTCAGCAGATGCAGATGGTGACTTCTATGAAGCAGAGGCCCGGATTACACCGGAAGGGAATCTCAGACTTTATGCCCACTGGGTTGACAGCAGGCTTTCATATGTTATCGACGCCGAAACGGGGACATATTCTGTAAAGGCTTCGGAACCGCTTTCGTCTTCACCTGACATTTCCTCTGTCTATAAGGGAAAGAAGGTTACAGCCATTGCTGACGGAGCATTCAAGAATTCGACATTCTCGTCGATTGTGATTCCTTCGACAATCACGGCAATAGGAAGCAGAGTCATAGACGGCTGCACGAATCTCAGAACCATAGCTCTTCCCGATTCAGTCAAGTCAATTGCATCCGATGCATTTGAAGGTTCAAGCCTTTCAACAATCTCTGTGGGTAAGGACGAGGAAGACTTTGTCAGCGGTGCTCCGTGGGGAGCGGAATCGGCCAGCATGAAGTGGAAGCAGTATGCGGTGACATTCGTATCAGGCGGGGCTTCGGGGACAAGAGAGCCGCAGTTCTTCACAAAGGGAACCGAATTCACACTTGAAGGCGCATTGGACAGTGAAGGCAAGGGTTTCACTAAAGCCGAATCTGTTTTCGACTGCTGGGCCGACAATGCAGATAATCCATCGCATTATTACATCTCCGGAGAGAGCGTGACGTTTGATTCTGCAGTTACACTTTATGCCCTCTGGGTTGATGAAGCACTCGAATTCACTGCTGACGATGGGACGAATCCGACAGGATACTCGGTATCAGTCAGAGATGAGAAGAAAACGACTGTGACAGCAGTGACGATTCCTGCAACATATCACGGAAAACCCGTTACAACCATAAAGAATTTCAGCGTATGCACAATGCTCGAGAGTGTGACAATCAACAGCGGAAACGTGACAATAGACGAAGGAGCCTTCAGAGATGTCGACACACTCAGCTCTGTCGTTCTCGCTTCAGGGACGAAAATCAAAGCAGATGCCTTCAACGGCTGTAAAGACCTTGACAGCATAAGTCTTGCGGGAGTCTTGGAGATAGGCGACAGAGCATTTGCCAACTCCGGTCTTACTTCCGTCACAGTTCCGGTTTCTGTAACAGCTCTCGGAGCCGGAGTTTTCTACAACTGCACCGGCCTGTCCGAAGCTGAACTCGGATGCAGTCCCTCGGAACTTAAGTCATATACTGGCGATACGGTAACTCCTTCTGAGATATACGGTTTCTTCGAGAACTGCAGCTCCCTTGAAAGTTTTACAATTCCGGATAGTGTGACGAAAATCGGAGATGAGACATTCAAGAATTCAGGACTTGAAAGCATAACCTTCTCTACGGGTAGCAGTCTTACGGAAATCGGTCAAGAAGCATTCAGCGGAACTAAACTTGTTTCGGCGGCTATTCCCGAAGGTGTAACAAAGGCGGGTGCCGGAGCTTTCTCCGACTGCATTGAACTCACAGGCGTTGAGATTCCTTCCTCCTTGACTGAAATCGGGAAAGAGATGTTCTCCGGTTGCGAAGACCTCGAAACAGTCACCTTCAGAGAGACAAGCAAGGTGTCCGCAATAGGCGAGAAGGCATTCCACGGCTGTACGAATCTGGACAATATCGCGCTTCCGAAGAGTACGGATACAATCGGGACCAGGGCATTCGAGAACTGTTCATCTCTCGCCAACTTCACCTTCGAGGCAGATACGACGCTTGAAGAAATCAGAGATTACGTCTTCTCCGGCTGCACATTACTCACGAGCATCGCGCTGCCCGACGAAACAAAGAAGATTGATTCCAATGCCTTCTCCGCTTCCGGAATAACATCCATAACTGTCGGTAAGGATATGGAAGAATTTGCTGCAAAGGATGGATATCCGTGGGGAGCGGCTTCCGGTTCCGTCAGATGGAAGCAGTACGAAATAACATTCAATGCCAACGGTGGAGTCGGAAGCAAGGCAAAACAGTCATTCACGAAGGATACGGCTGTCAGCTTCAGTGATTCGACAGGCTTCACGAAGACCGGATGCAGATTCGATCACTGGAACAGCAGTAATGAGGGAAACGGTACTGTTTATGAAATAGGTAACGATAAGGCATACACGCTTACAGCCAGTATCACGGTATATGCCGTATGGGTGGATGAGAATCTGGAATTCGTATATGACAGTACTGCTGGTGCATACTCTGTGAAAGTCCGTGCCGAAAGAAAGACTGAAGCTCAGGACATCACTATTCCTTCTTCTTACAGAGGCAAGAGCGTCACAGCCATTGCAGATAACGGATTCGAAGGCTGTACAGGGCTCCGGAAAGTTGTGCTTCCGGAGAGCGTAAAGAAAGTCGGGCCTTCCGGTTTCAGAGGATGCACATCTCTCTCCGAAGTTAATCTTGAAAATGTCGGGACGATAGGCGCAGAAGCATTCAAAGGATGCAGTGCCCTCAATGACGTATCACTCACTGGAGCTGTATCAATCGGAGACATGGCTTTCGCATCCTCAGGCCTTGAGTCTGTTAATGTGCCGTCTACTGTGACAACTCTCGGCGGCGGTGTGTTCTATGGGTGCGGAGGTCTGTCCTCTGTTACACTTGGCGTCAATCCGACAGAGCTCAAGTCATACATCTCCGGTTCCGATACCTTCGGCTTCTTCGAAGACTGCATCAGCCTCTCACAGATAGACCTTCCTTCCAATCTTAAAAGTATAGAGAAGGAAGCATTCAGAAACTGCAGTTCCCTCTCGTCCGTAGTGATTCCGTCTTCGGTGACGTCAATCGATGACAATTCATTCGAAGGTACTTCTGCTCTCGGTAGCCTGACTTATCAGGAAACAAGCACTCTAAGCTCAATTGGAAAGGAAGTGTTCAAGAATTCCGGATTGAAGACATTCCCGGTACCTGAAAGTGTAACAACAATCGACAGCAGCGCGTTCGCGCTGTCAAGCCTTACGAAGATATCCTTTGCCGTGGATGATGTCTCATCGAGTATTTCCGGGTATCCGTGGGGTGCGGGAGACAGTGTCGTCGAGTGGAAACAGTATACAGTCTCCTTCTATGACAATACTGAAGAAATAACAAATCTCAGAAAGACCGGAGCTAAGAACGGCTCGATTACGCTGGAATCCTACTCGAAGACTGGCTTCTTCTTCGACTGCTGGACAATCGGCTCCTATTACTATGATGCGGGGACATCGTATACTATCTCCGGTGACACTTCCTTCAGTGTTTCCTGGAAGAATCCGGATATCGCATACGAGTACAACTCGTCATCGGATTCCTATACGGTGAAGTCTGCGGGAAGCGTGTCGGGTAAGGTTGAGATCCCTTCCTCATACAGGGGAAAGTCCGTCATGACGATTGCCGATTCGGCCTTCAAGGACAAGACTGCAGTGACGGAGGTCGTCATACCGTCAACGGTGGCGGCTATAGGTAACAACGCGTTCGAAGGATGTACGACACTCGGTAGTGTCACATTCGACGGAACAAGTACGCTTTCCTCAATCGGAAGTAAGGTCTTCGACGGCTGTACGGCTCTTGGGGAAATATCGCTTCCCAACAGTTTCACAACGAGTGATGCCATCGCTCAGGATGCGTTCTCCGGTTCGGGTATCACAGCAATATCAATCGGCGTCGACAAGGATCAGTTCAAGCCGACATCGACTACCTGCTGGGGTGCAGTGGGTGCCTCCGTGAAGTATGCTCAGTACACAGTAACATTCAAGAACGGCTCCGAAGTACTTAAGACTCAGCAGTATGAAAAGGGAGATATGACTATCTCTTATTCACCCGATGATACAGCGGGAGCTTACTTCGACGCATGGAACACATCCTCGGACGGCAGCGGAAAATATTACGAAGTAACAGGAACATACAGTGTGACGCAAGATGCAACACTCTATGCTCAGTGGAAGGATATCGACGCCGTGTTTGAGTACGATTCTGCAACCCAGACCTACACGCTAACGTCTTCAGGAAACGGTGTAACCGGTGCTGTCACAATACCTTCCACATACAGGGGAAAGAATGTAGTTGCAGTAGCAGGCAATGCTTTCTCTGATAAGACCGGGATAACAAGCGTGACCATTCCCGATACAGTTAAGACAATCGGCGACAGTGCCTTCCGCGGCTGTACAGCTCTGAATGCCATGACATTCTCCGGAACCGCAGGCCTTACTTCAATCGGTAAGGAAGCCTTCAGAGATACGGCACTGACTTCAGTCTCGATTCCTTCTTCTGTCACGTCAATAGGAGATGCTGCATTTGCCGAGAGCAGCCTTACTTCCATTGTTATACCGAATACGGTTACATCTCTCGGCGGCGGCATGTTCTACAACTGCACCTCGTTAACAGCTGTAACACTGCCGGAGAATGCATCGGTTACTTCTCTCGCATCATATGACTTCGGCGGAACAGAAGGCGAAAGAGGCTTCTTCGAAGGATGCAGCAGTCTTACGTCAGTAACAACTCCGGCGAATATCACGAATATCGGAAACTGTGCCTTCAAGAACTGTACGGAACTGACTGGCGTGACATACGGCGGTGCTGTCACATCAATAGGAAAGGAAGCATTCTGCGGCTGCTCGAAGCTTACGGCTGCGACAGTTCCTGCGGGAGTGACGGAAGTAAGTGAAGGAGCGTTCTCATCGTCAGGAATCACGTCCGTGAACTTCGAAGGAACAGCCGTGACAAAGGTCGGAAAGAATGCCTTCAGCGGATGTACGGGGCTGACCTCTGTCACGATTCCCGATTCCGTCACGGCACTTGACGAGAAGGCTTTTGCCGGCTGTGCGGGACTCAGCTCGGTATCTATCGGAAGCGGAATCACGACTATTGCTTCTGATGCTTTCGAAAACTGCCCGAATCTGCTCCTTATATCCATTGACAGGACGACAAGAGAAGTCACTTCGATGACAGGTGAAGATACACGCTGGGGTGCAGGAGAGACATGTGCAGTCTGCGGGAATACCGAGGAGATTTATGTGGTTGCGCTTGTTGACGAGTCCTATACAGATTCCAAGAAGGTTACAATGAAAGCCTGGAAGGAGGAATCTGACGGAACAAAATCCTACAAAGTCGGAACAGAGAGTCAGGGAGTTACTGTGGCCTTCAATAATCTCGGCGTAAGCGGAGGCGGTGGGTTCTATACCATCAAAGTCCCAAGTAACGACTTCAACAGAGTGGAAATCAAGACTTCAAAACAAACACACGAGTATACAATTGATCTCGCTTCCAATCCTAATAAGGACGTTATGCTCACATTGGCTTACAGTAGCGAATTTTCAAGGATTTTGTATGAAGTTCAATATCAAGCTAAAGGTAATTTGTCTAAGTGGTATGACGAATCCAAAGTTACCAATGTTGATTCCTATACTTATGTTACAGCGATGATTACCGATCTGACATTGAGGAAAAAGACAACAACTGCAAAAATGTGGATAACCTCCACCGAAGGCGGTACGACAAAATACCATCTTGGTAATTCTTCCGGTATTACGGTAACAAGTAAAAATGAGACATTTACTGTCAAGGTACCCACTTCGACATTTACCAATATAAAGGTTACAGCCGGAGGTTCGACATGGACATGTACTGTTGATCTTGCATCCAATCCGGGAACGGATATTCTGTGGATGTTGCAGTCTCCCAATATCATCAAGTATATCGAGAAGGATTCCTTTGCTGATTCTGCAGGTACAGTGACACAATGATTCCCAAAATTTAATTTCAAGGAGTATTTTTCTGGATACTCTTGATGCTGAAAAAAACTGCCCGGTCTCCCGGGCAGCTTTAATTGTTACGGCTGAGCTTACGCTTCAACGATAGCTTCCTGCGGACAGACAGAAGCACAGGTGCCGCAGCTGAGGCATGCACTCTCATCGATGACGTAAGTCGGATCGCCCTCTGAAATTGCAGAAACAGGGCATTCGCCAGCGCATGTTCCACATGCGACACAGGCATCAGTAATCTTATAAGCCATTTTCGTTCTCCTTATAAAAAAGAATACTAGGATTATAAGGCTGGGAGGGACTCGGGTCAATGAGATATTCTCCTTCGCTTCCCGTTTGTTGTAGAATCCTGGGTATGAAAAAACTAGTAATTGCTGAAAAACCGTCCGTCGGAAGGGAGATTGCGAAGAATCTCGGCTGCTTCGACAGACGTACCGGATATACGGAAGGAAGCGGCTATGTCGTTACCTGGGCACTCGGACACCTTGTGGAGCTTGCGCCTCCGCAGCACTACAGCGAAAGCTATAAGCGATGGTCGCTTAAGGATCTCCCGATGCTTCCCGAAACACTCGAGGAAGAGGTGATCGAGGAGACGAAGGATCAGTACGCTGTCATCGAGAATCTCCTCGGGAGGGATGACATCTCCTCCGTCGTCATCGCCACCGATGCCGGGAGGGAGGGCGAACTCGTTGCGAGGTGGATTCTGAAGGAAGCCGGGTATAAGGGAAAGTGCGAGAGACTCTGGATCTCCTCGCAGACGGAGAAGGCCATAAAGGAAGGCTTCGAGAGCCTGAGACCGTCTTCGGAATACGACAACCTGTACCATGCGGCCGAGTGCAGGGCGCAGGCAGACTGGTATGTGGGCATGAACGTCACGCGCGCTCTTACCTGCTACTATGACGCGAAGCTCTCGGCGGGGCGTGTGCAGACACCGACGCTTGCGCTGATGACGGAAAGGGAGGACGAGATAGAGAAGTTCCTCGGTTCCTTCTACTACTCGGCCCGTGCCTCGTTCGGACTCTTCTCCGCGTCTTACTATCCCGCTGCTGATTCCGTGAGATTCACCGATGAGGCGCTCGCTCGGGACATGGAGACCTGGAAGGGAAAGAAGGGAAGGGTCGTATCGATAGAAAGAGTGGAGAAGAGCGAGGAGGTGCCGCTGGCATACGACCTCACCGAACTCCAGAAGGACGCGAACATCGCCTACGGCTTCTCCGCGAAGGATACTCTCGACACACTGCAGAGACTCTACGAAGTACATAAGATCGTTACCTATCCCCGTACAGACAGCAGATGTATCACTCCCGATATAATCCCCACCCTCCGCGAGAGGATAAGGGCCGTCAGGGACACGGAGTTCTCGTACTGTGCCGACGAGTACCTCAAGAACGGTTACAGGGAGGACAACCCCAGATTCGTCAATGCCGCGGAGGTCAGCGATCACCATGCGCTTCTTCCGACAGAGCAGAAGGTAGACCTCTCCTCACTCAGTGAGAACGAGAAGAAGCTCTGGAGACTCATCGTCACGAGGTTCCTCGAAGTCCTCGGTGAGGACTATCTCTACGAGACGACGACTGTGAAGATAGACGTTGAGGGAAAGACATTTCTCGCACGCTTCACGAAGCCCATAAGAAAGGGCTACAGAAGTGTTGCGGAGAGCGCGAACATAAAGAACGCTCTCTCCCCGGTAGACACGGCGGACGACAGCATATTCGTGAAGAATCTCAGCGAAGGCGACGAAGTCGAAATCGTATCCATCAAGGTCAGGAAGAGCAGCACGACTCCGCCCGAAAGATATACCGACGCAACTCTTCTCTCCGCAATGGAACATGCGGGACGATTTGTCGACGACGCGTCTCTCAAGGCAAACCTCACCTCCGGTCTCGGCACTCCCGCAACGAGGGCCGACATCATCGAGAAGCTTGTACAGAACAGGTATGTCGAGAGGGATGGCAAGTACTTCGTTCCGACTGCGAAGGGAAGGGAAGTCGTTCGTCTTGCTCCCGAGACGCTGCGTTCTCCCGTTCTCACCGGAGAGTGGGAAGGGAGACTCGAAAGAATAAGCAAAGGAAAGGAAGACCCGCTTCTCTTCATAAAGGACATAAAGAAGATGGCATCCGACCTCGTGGCAAATGTCGAGAAGTCGACTCTCGTCTTCGAGCCGAAGTTCACAGATACGAAGAAGTGCCCCTACTGCGGCCGCGACATGATGAAGTCCCGGGACAGCGACGGAAGCATGCATTACATATGCCAGACACTCTCCTGCTCCTACGAGGAGAGGGAAGTGAAGGTGAAGATCGCCCCGGGCTCATCCTCTTCAAGCAGGAAGACGGTATCTACGGGGGAGAACGGAAAGATAAAGGTCGTCATAAAGAAGAGTCCCGTGAAGGTCGTCACTCCCGCCGTCTACGAAACCAGGACCGAAGTCGTCAGGGAGAGTAAGCGCAGATACAGAAAAGACGAACGTGAGAAGGGCGGAAGAAGCTCTTCCTCCACGTTCTCGTATTCCTCATCCTCATCTCATTCCGACGGCGGAACAATGGCTGACTTCTTCCGCCTGAGCAGGGAAAGGGAAGAAGAGCGCAGAAACCGGAAGAAGAAGTGAGTATGGTAATACACGGTATACAGAAGCTGACTCTCGTGGACTACCCGGGAAAGTGCGCATGCATCCTCTTCTCGGGTGCCTGCAATTTCCGCTGCCCGTTCTGCCAGAACGGGAGCCTCGTGCTGCACCCCGAGAACGAGCCGGTGATCGAGGAAGGGGAGATATTCGATTATCTATCCAGGCGTCGCAGAATGCTCGACGGCGTCGTAGTCACCGGAGGCGAGCCTACAATCAACAAGGACCTCATACCTTTCCTCTCGAGGATCAAAAGTCTCGGCTACTCTGTCAAGCTCGACACGAACGGCTATCTTCCCGAGGTTCTGAAGGCGGCCGTCGAGTCGGGAAATGTGGACTACGTCGCCATGGACATAAAGACCAGCCTCGACGAATACTCCCGCCTCTCCGGAGTCGAAACCGATACCTCCCGCATAGAGGAAAGCATCGACTTTCTCCTCTCCGGAAAGGTCGACTACGAGTTCAGAACGACTGTTGTAAATCCTCTACACAAGAGAGAGAATTTTGAAAAAATCGGGAAGCGGATAAAAGGCGCGAAAAGGTACTTCCTCCAATCCTTTGTTCCGTCGGAAAATACCATTGAGAAAGGCTTCGGGACCCCTTCTCCGGAGGACATTCGAATCTACATCGAAACACTAAGGAGTTATATAGAATACGTACAGATGCGAGACAGATAAGTACACTACATGTAGCGTTTGTGTATTTTTGACACGCTTGATACAGTACTTCAGACTCTTGCAAAGAGAAAAAAGCTGTGATACCTTTTTCCGCACAAGGAAGGAACCCAGACTATGTATTATGTTGTCAAGCGTGACGGAAAGGAAGTTCCGTTCGATATAAAGAAAATCAGCCTCGCAATAGAGAAGGCATTCTCCTCGATAGAGAAGGAATACGACGAGAACGTCGTCGATTTCATCGCCCTCAAGGTCACCTCCGATTTCGCCTCCAAGGTGAAGGACGGGAAGGTGTCCGTCGAGGACATCCAGGACTCCGTCGAGAGAGTCCTCTCGCAGGCGGGATACGAGGACGTTGCGAAGTCCTACATCCTCTACCGCAAGCAGAGGGAGAGAATCCGTAACATGAAGAGCGCGACACTCGACTACAAGAGCGTCGTCGACAACTATCTCAAGCTCAACGACTGGAGAGTCAAGGAGAACAGCACCGTCACATACTCTGTCGGCGGTCTCATCCTTTCGAACAGCGGCGCAATCACCGCCAACTACTGGCTGAGCGAAATCTACGACGAGGAGATCGCCGCAGCTCACCGCAACTGCGATTTCCATCTCCATGACCTGAGCATGCTCACGGGCTACTGCGCGGGATGGTCAATAAAGCAGCTCATCCAGGAAGGACTCGGAGGACTTCCCGGAAAGATTTCCTCGAAGCCCGCAAAGCATCTTGCAACCCTCTGCAACCAGATGGTCAACTTCCTCGGAATACTGCAGAATGAATGGGCAGGCGCACAGGCGTTCTCGTCCTTCGACACATACCTTGCGCCTTTCGTCAAGGCAGACAACCTCTCCTTCGATGCAACGAAGAAGTGCATCGAGAGCTTCGTCTACGGCGTCAACACCCCCTCGAGATGGGGTACCCAGGCACCGTTCAGCAACATAACGCTCGACTGGGTGTGCCCCAGGGACATGAAGAACCAGAAGGCAATCGTCGGCGGAAAGGAGATGGACTTCACATACGGTGACTGCCAGAAGGAAATAGACCTCATCAA
>CAVILL010000045.1:0-17425 GCA_963643635.1 Sphaerochaetaceae bacterium
TCTTGAGCTACAGGCACTGTGGTTTGTCTGTTCAGTTTTATCGTGAGTGCCAACTTTGCCTTCGTGAGTGCCAACTCTGCCTTCGTGAGTGTCAACTTTGCCTTCGCGAGTGCCAGCAGCTACTGTACCGGGGGCATTGATTGGCTCTCCAAGCGGGGCCGTGTCAGAGGAATCAGTTGGGTACTGATTCCATCCGTTTCCGCAGTGGCGGTGGAAGCGTACGGTGAAGCCGTATTCCGTTGCCTTGTACTCGACTCTGCATGCTGCTTCGTCGCATGCGTCCTGGATTCTCTTGAGACCTGTTGCAAAACTTTCCATGTCCTGCGAGTAGTAGAGCGTCCTTGTAAGCAGCGGGTTGCGGCGTACCGGAGGGATTGCTTCGGTTATGAACATTTCTGGTGTCAGTCCTTCGGGAAACTTTCCCGGACTGTAGATATCGATGAAGCTGCGGTAGACGGCGATTTCAACACTCTGGCCAGATTCGATACACCGGTGAGCATATGCATTTGTCAACGCCTCTCTCACTGCATCGACGGGAATTTCAGGAATCTCATCTCTCTGCAGCCTGCCGTTGAATTCGACTTTCCAGTCCATTGCGTCTATGACGTAGCTTACGGCAAGTTCGATGAGAGTAAATATGGAGCCTGTATACCGTCGTATGTCTGTAAATGTCAGTCTTCTGTCGGATGCGGGACATAAGACCGTATCGGGAGAGCTGAAATCCTTTCGGTATTACGCTGATGGGGGGCTGTCCCCCTGTTTATGACTCCCGCTCTTCTTGACCGCAGATGGTTTTATCTATACCTTATATTCCGTTTGTTATGCATGATACGGAAATACTGTCGCTTCTCCTTAAATCGAGGCTTTTCGAGGAGAAGATAGACGAAGAATTCAGGCGGGGCAACCTTTACGGTACCACACACCTTTCCATCGGGCAGGAGGCGAGCCACACGGGACTCTGCCTTGCCCTCGAAAAAGGTGATTTCTTCGTGCCGACACACCGCTGCCACGGCTTCAACGTGGCCTCCGGTTCGGATATATATTCCATGTTCAGTGAAATGCTGGGTTCCCGCCACGGTCTCTGCAAGGGACTCGGCGGCAGTATGCACATGACCGATCTTTCTCACGGAAACCTCGGCTCCTCTGCAGTCGTGGGCTCCGGCATTCCCCTTGCCCTCGGTGCCTCCTATGCACTCTCGAGACAGAAGAAGGAGAATATCGCAGCAGCCGTCTTCGGGGACGGAGCGTCCTCGAGGGGAACGCTTCACGAGGCGATGAATCTCTCATCGGTGTGGAATCTCCCCGTTCTCTTCTTCATGGAGAACAACCATTACGGAATGTCTGCCTCATCGGAGAGGATGATTTCGACATCTTCCGTCGCTTCGAGAAGCAGCGGCTACAATATCGGATACAGAAGCATTGACGGCAACGATTATGATGCCGTTTACGAAGCAGTCCGTGCTGCGCGTGAATACATCCTGGAAAACAGACGTCCATTCTTCATTGAAACGAATACCTACCGTCAGTGCGGACACAGCAAGTCCGACAGACTCCTCTACAGAAACAGAGAGGAGGAGAACGAATGGAAGGACAGGGATCCGATTCATGTCTATGTTGAAAGGCACGGAATAACACAGGAAGAATATGATTCCGTTCTCAATGCGGTAAGGGCGGAAATCGGGGACGCCTGGGAAAGAGCATGGCGTGACAGAAACGACGTGCTCTCCCTCGACGAGGCGAAGGCCTTCGTTGTTCCCCCAGCGGAGGAGGCACCGGTGTGCGTCAATCCCGCCGCGAGGCACAGTGCGACATACAGGGAGGCCGTACGGGAAGCTCTCGGAGCTCTCATGAAGAATGACGAGAGGGTGTCCCTGATCGGGGAGGATATAGGTGTCTACGGCGGATGCTTCGGTGTCACGGGAGACCTGTACAGAAGTTATTCATCACAGATGATGGAGACTCCCGTGAGCGAGGAAACCTTTACCGGCATGGCTGTCGGAGCATCACTGACAGGGGAGAGGCCGATAGTCGAGATAATGTACGGCGACTTCCTGACTCTCGCATCCGACCCCGTGATCAATCACGGCGCAAAGTCCTCCTTCATGTCTGCGGGAGCTCTGAGGTGCCCGGTGATCATCCGCACCGCCATGGGAGGCGGCACGGGCCACGGCGCGCAGCATACGCAGTGCCTCGAGAATCTCTTTCTCTCCGTTCCGGGGCTCAGAGTCGTCGCACCATCGGATGCTCTCACGGCAAAGGCGCTGCTCCTTTCCGCGGGAAGGGAGAACTGCCCTGTCATATTCCTCGAACACAAGGCTCTCTACGGTGATTCCGGTTATGCCGGGGACGATGACTATGCGCTGCCGCTGGGAAAGGTCATTGTTTCCGGAAGTGGAAGCAGTGTACTCGTCATCGGCTACTCGAGACCGTTCGCGCTGGCAAGAAAGGTGCTTCCTTCCTCTGAGTGCACTTTCCTCGACATCGCGTCCCTCAGACCCCTCGACGAAGACGGCATCAGGGAATATTCCTCACGCTTCGAAAGGATAATGATTGTGGAGGATACTCCTCTTCAGGGAAGCGCGGCCGAGAGCGTCATCAGGTGTATACGTGAAGCGAATATTTCGTGCATGATTGTAACTGTAACGGCGGAGGACATGCCGCTTGCCTTTACAAGAAGGCTCGAAGGCGAAACACTCGTATCCGAATGTGATATACTCTCCGCATACAGAAGGCTCAGAGATGAACGATAAAACCAGAAATATTCTTTTTGCCCCCGAAGTTCCCGACGACCTTTTCTCCGGGAGGAGAGAGGTTCCCTTCTACGACCTCGTCGGAAAGAGGATAACCGGCAGGACCCTTTATTATCCTCTTCCTTACAATGCGGTCCACGAGAAGGGTACGGTTGATGCATCTCTCAAGGCGGAGAGATACCTCTTCGAAAAGCTGAACGAGAAAGGCTACACAATCTGGAAGCCCGTGTATGATGGCGAGGAGTTCACGCTCCTCGTGGAGAACGGTGGAAAGATGTACCTCATCGTCTTCGTTCTCGACAGCGAGAGCGAGAGGAAGGTATGGAGGGCACTCGAACTCCGATCCTCGTACTCCGTAGTCGTCGTCAGAGACCGCAGAGTGAAGGAGATGGAAGGTGTCATCAGCGTAACTCTCGACGAGGCTTTTGACTCTTTTAATTTTTTATCACGTTAATTATCATTAGGAAAAACTGAAAACTTAGGAGTTTTTATGGATATAGATGTAAAGAATCTCCATCCTCTGGAAGTCAGGCTTCTGCGTCATGTGGGACTGGGTGAGACAATCACTGCAGACAGAATCATCAGCGAGCTCGGCTACAAGGTGGGACAGTGCAACCAGGCTTTCTCATGGCTCTGTGCCAGAGGATGCATGGAAGAGACGGGAAGGGAGAAGAAGACTCTCTATGAACTCACGGACCTCGGTAGAGCATACCAGAAGGACGGTATGCCTGTTGAAAGAATCTTCGCTTTTATCGGTAAGACTCCTTCCACAATGCCCGAGATCAGCGAGAAGCTCGGACTCGAGAAGAGCGACACGGGTTCCGCCTTCGGCCTCCTGTCGAAGTCCGGATGCGCGAAGCTCGACGGGGAGAAGAAGGCACATGCCGTTTCCGATACTCTTCCTCCCGAGACACTGCTGCAGCGTGCCCTCCTCGACAGAGCAGTAGGGGAAGCGTATCTCGATGACGCATCCCTTACGGAAGATGAGAGAAAGGCAGTGCAGCTGCTGGCAAAGAAGAGAGGCGCTTCCTCGTCTCCCTTCAAGCTTGTCGAGAGAGAGGAGGTAAGCTATGCGCTCACTGCTCTCGGCGACGAAGTAAAGAAGGCCGTAATAGAGGCAAACATAACGGGTGAGGAGTTCGGAGTGCTTACTCCAGAGATGATCTCCTCCGGCGCCTGGAAGAACGGATCCTTCCGTCCGTACGGTATAAATGCACCGGTATCACGTCTGATTCCGGGCAGACACAACCCCTACGGCAACTATCTGCAGTGGGTTAAGGACAAGCTCACATCCCTGGGCTTCGAGGAATTCGACGGACCGCTTGTCGAGAACGAATTCTGGAACGGAGATGCGCTCTTCATGCCGCAGTTCCATTCCGCGAGAGACATCCACGACGTCTACTACGTAAAGGATCCCGTACACTGCAGAGAGATTGAAGAGCCGTGGCTTTCGAGAGTCGCGAAGACACACGAGGACGGCGGAGACACAGGCTCGCGAGGCTGGGGCTACCATTTCGACCACGAGTTCACACGCCGCCAGGTCCTGAGAAGCCAGGGTACGGTACTCTCGGCCCATCAGCTGACAAAGGCGAAGGTTCCCGGAAAGTACTTCGGAATCGTGAGATGCTTCCGTTACGACCAGGTCGATGCGACACACGGTGCGGACTTCTATCAGACGGAGGGCATAGTCCTCGGTAACGATGTCAACCTCAGAAACCTCCTGGGACTCTTGAAGATGTTTGCAGAGGAGATTGCGGGAGCCGAGGAAGTGAAGTACGTTCCCGGATACTTCCCGTTCACGGAGCCCAGTATTGAAGTACATATCAAGCACCCGGTTCTCGGATGGTTCGAGCTCGGAGGAGCCGGAATATTCCGTCCCGAAGTCACCAGAAGCCTCGGCGTCGACGTTCCCGTACTCGCATGGGGACTCGGAATCGACAGAATGGCTCTCATGCACCTGGGTCTCAATGACCTCAGGGAGCTCTTCACTCCGGATATCGAATCCGTAAGAACAAGGAGGGGTAACTGATGCCTAAGATTGATGCACCCGAGAAACTGTTCTTCTCACTTCTCGGAAAGACAATGACAGATGACGAGCTTGTGGACATCTTCCCCGTTGCCAAGGCCGAACTCGACGGCCACGACACGGAGCACCATGTCATAAAGATCGAGCTTAACGATACCAACCGTCCCGACCTCTGGTCTCCCGCGGGTGTCGCAAGAGCACTTAAAACCTACGAAACCGGTGAGATTCCCTATTACGACTTCTTCTCCACGAAGGACGAGGCGAAGGACAGTGAGGGAAGAGTGATCATCGACGACGGGAGCGCAAAGGGAA
Source organism: Sphaerochaetaceae bacterium (assembly GCA_963643635.1). Classification (GTDB taxonomy): domain Bacteria; phylum Spirochaetota; class Spirochaetia; order Sphaerochaetales; family Sphaerochaetaceae; genus Ornithospirochaeta. The sequence continues at coordinate 5,089 of CAVILL010000045.1, forward strand.
TCAGGGACTTCTCGATAGGCTTTGCATGCCGCGGCGTCGAAGTCGACAACGACCTTCTTGTGAACCTCATCCAGAGCCAGGAGAAGCTCTGCTTCAACTTCGGCCGTAAGCGTAAGACAATCGCAATGGGAATCTACCGCTCGGAGCTCATCAACTATCCCGTGCACTATGCCGCAGTGGACCCCGACAGGACGAAGTTCGTACCGCTCGGAATGACTGAGGAGCTTTCCCTCAGGGAAATCTGCGAGAAGCACCCCAAGGGAAAGGAGTACGGCTACATCGTCTCCTCGTACGATAAGTTCCCGTACCTCTACGACGACAAGGGGGAGACTCTCTCGTTCCCGCCCGTCATCAACTCTGCGCGTATCGGAGCCGTTGAAGTGGGGGACAGCGAGTTCTTCATCGAGGTCTCCGGTCCGATTCTCAACGACCTCTTACTTGCAACGAACATTCTCGCATGCGACCTCAGCGACATGGGCTTCGAGATTCTCCCGATAAAGGTACTCCTCAATCAGGATACTCCCTACGGAAGGGAAATCACCGTTCCGTACTATTTCCAGCAGCCCCAGAGAGCATCCATCGAGGCCGTCGGAAAGAAGCTGGGGCTTCCCCTCTCGGGAGACGACTGCGTTTCCTCCCTCAGAAAGATGGGTGTCTACGCAATCCATGATGACGAGTACGTCTACATCGAATGCCCGGAGTACAGGAACGACTTCCTGCACGAAGTCGATGTTGCGGAAGATGTCATGATCGGCTACGGACTGGCTAACTTCACTCCCGTCATGCCCTCGGACTTCACAGTCGGAAGACTCAGTGCTGTGGAGGAACTCTCGAGGAAGGTCAAGGACATAATGGTCGGCATGGGCTTCCAGGAGATGATGTACAATTACCTGGGATCGAAGAGGGAGTACATCGACAACATGCACACCTCGGGAGAGGAGGCTGTCTTCATCGCAAACCCGATGAGCGAGAACTACGAGGTCATCAGGCCGAGTATCCTCCCGTGCCTCCTTGAGAGCGAATCGGTTTCCGGACACGCAGTCTACCCGCACCTCATCTTCGAATGCGGCAAGGTCACGGTCAAGGACCCGAGTGACAACAGCGGAACGCACACGGCAAACAGCATGGGCTTCTTCGCTTCCAACGTGCAGATCGGCTACAACGAGGCTTCGTCCTACGTCCAGACACTCATGTACTTCCTGAGAAAGGAGTACACGCTTCTTCCCGTTGAAAACGACGAGAGATTCATCCCCGGACGTGCGGCTTACATCATGTACAGGGGAAAGAAGGCCGGCCTCTACGGCGAGACACACCCCCAGGTTCTCGAATCCTGGAACTGTGCACTCCCCGCAGTGATGTGCGAGCTCGACCTCGACGTACTTCTCGGCTGAAAGACCGCAGGATGACAGAAACAACCGCCTCAGATATTTCCGGGGCGGTTTTTCACAGTGTTTCAGACGATGAGACGGAGACTCCGGCGCTTTTTGTAAAATTTTATCGATAAGTTTGTAATTTTATCCAGCTTCGTGTATGCTCCTCTATAACGATAAAAAAATATTCATTAGGAGGAGACAAATATGGCTCGTTTTACATTACCTCGTGACCTTTATCATGGAAAGGGCGCTATCGACGCTCTCAAGACCTTCAAGGGAAAGAAGGCAATCGTCTGTGTCGGCGGCGGCTCGATGAAGAGATTCGGATTCCTGGACAGGGTTATAAACAACCTCAGGGAAGCCGGAATGGAAGTCGAAACATTTGAAGGAATCGAACCGGATCCGTCTGTCGAAACAGTCATGAAGGGCGCGGCGAAGATGCTCGAGTTCCAGCCCGACTGGATCATCGCACTCGGCGGAGGTTCGCCGATTGACGCTGCAAAGGCAATGTGGATCAAGTACGAGTATCCTGAGACGACATTCGAGGATATGTGCAAGGTGTTCGGACTTCCCGAGCTGAGGAAGAAGGCTCACTTCTGCGCCATCTCCTCCACTAGCGGTACTGCAACCGAAGTCACGGCATTCTCGATCATCACCGACTACGAGAAGGGAATCAAGTTCCCGATTGCCGACTTCGAAATCACTCCCGATGTCGCTATCGTCGACCCCGACCTTGCAGAGACAATGCCGAAGAAGCTCGTTGCCCATACCGGTATGGACGCAATGACACATGCAATCGAGGCATACGTATCGACAGCGAACTCGGACTATACCGATCCTCTTGCAATCCATGCTATCGAGATGATCATGAAGGACCTCATCCCCTCATACAACGGAGACATGGCTGCTCGTGACAGAATGCACAACGCACAGTGCCTTGCGGGAATGGCATTCTCGAATGCTCTTCTCGGCATCGTGCACTCGATGGCTCACAAGACGGGTGCAATCTTCGCTGACTACGGCGCTCACATCATCCACGGAGCTGCCAATGCAATGTACCTGCCGAAGGTAATCGCATTCAACGCAAAGGACCCGGAAGCAAAGAAGAGATACGGTGTCATCGCAGACTACATGCACCTCGGGGGAAAGAACGACGACGAGAAGGTCAGGGCTCTCATCGCATTCCTCAGAAAGATGAACGACGACCTCAATATCCCGCACTGCATCAGGAACTACGGAGCTGACAGCTATCCCACAGAGCAGGGCTTCGTTCCTGAGAACGTATTCCTCGAGAGAGTCGAAGACATCGCAAGGAACGCAATCCTCGATGCCTGCACGGGCTCGAACCCGCGTCAGCCGAGCCAGGAGGAGATGGTGAAGCTTCTCAAGTGCTGCTACTACGACACGGAAGTCGATTTCTGAGTGTAACTCGTTCCAGACTGCGGCGCTGTCCATAACGGACGGCGCTATTTTTTCTGCCTCAACAAATTAATCTGAAAAATACTTCGTAACACTGCCGCAGTGGTTTGACTTGTTACTTCTTTATCGATATATTAGTCATGGTTGGCATGAACGAATCGGAGTTTGTGCCTTTCGCAATGGATTACACTAAATAAAAGTAGAGAGTTCGCGATGTACAGAATTGTAAGAAAGAAGAATTTGAATCCAACTGTCACACAGATGGAAATCGAAGCACCTCTCGTAGCAAAGAAAGCTAAGCCAGGTCAGTTCATCATTCTCCGCGTTGATGCAGATGGTGAAAGAATTCCCTTGACGATTGCGGGATGCAATCCCGAAGAAGGAACGGTCAAGATCATCTTCCAGATTGTCGGTGCAACAACCGAGAAACTCAACCATAAGAACGAAGGCGAGTCCATCCAGGACTTTGCAGGTCCTCTCGGAGTCGCAACACACACCGAAGGCATTAAAGATGTATGCATCATCGGCGGCGGTGTCGGATGCGCAATCGCTCTCCCGATTGCCGAGGAATTCCATGCTCTCGGAGCAAACGTCACATCGGTCATCGGTTTCAGAAACAGGGATCTCCTGATTCTCGAGGATGAATTCAAGGCTGCTTCTGACGAACTCGTCGTCATGAGCGATGACGGCTCCTACGGCAGACACGGCAATGTCACAGTACCTCTCAAGGAAATGCTTGATGCAGGAAAGCACTTCGACATGGTCATTGCAATCGGGCCGGTCATCATGATGAAGTTCGTCGTTCTCACCTGTAAGCCCTACAATGTACCGGTGACTGTTTCCATGAACCCGATCATGATTGACGGAACGGGTATGTGCGGCGGCTGCAGACTCACTCTTACCCAGGACGGTAAGAAGGTTACAAAGTTCGCATGTGTCGACGGCCCGGACTTCAACGGCTACGAAGTCGATTTCGACGAAGCAATGAGCAGAGGAAGAATGTACTCTGATTTCGAACGCCATGCTTATGAAGAAGCATGCAATCTTTTTAAGAAAGCTTGAGGAGTTGTCTAATGCCTATCAATCCTAAGAAACATGAGATGCCTACACAGGCACCGGAAGTAAGAGCTCATAATTTCAATGAGGTTGCTCTCGGCTATACACTCGAGACAGCTGTCGACGAGGCTAAGAGATGCCTCAACTGCAAGACAAGACCGTGTGTACAGGGCTGCCCCGTCAACATCAGCATCCCCGAGTTCATCGCCCACATCAAGAACAGTGAATTCGAAGAGGCTTACCAGGTAATCACGAAGTCCTCGTCTCTCCCCGCTGTCTGCGGCAGAGTCTGCCCCCAGGAGAGCCAGTGCGAGAGCAAGTGTACCCTCGGCGTCAAGTTCGAGCCTGTCGGAATCGGAAGACTCGAGAGATTCGTTGCCGACTACCACAATGCAAACTGCAAGACGGCTCCCGTCGCTCCGAAGGCGAACGGCCATAAGGTTGCAGTCGTCGGATCCGGTCCTTCGGGTCTCACATGTGCAGGTGACCTTGCCAAGAAGGGCTACAAGGTGGCAGTCTTCGAAGCTCTCCACACTGCAGGCGGTGTCCTTGTCTACGGTATTCCCGAGTTCAGACTCCCGAAGTCGATCGTTGCAAAGGAAGTCGAAGGCCTCAAGGCTCTCGGAGTAGATATCGACACGAACGTCGTCATCGGAAAGACACTCACAATCGATGAACTTTTCGAGATGGGTTACGAAGCCGTATTCGTCGGCTCCGGCGCAGGACTCCCGAACTTCATGGGTATTCCCGGAGAGGCTCTGAAGGGTGTCTACTCAGCCAACGAGTTCCTCACACGTTCCAACCTCATGAAGGCTTACAAGGATGATCCCGTAACACCTATCATGAAGGGCGGCAGGGTCGCAGTCGTCGGCGGCGGTAACGTTGCAATGGATGCTGCGCGCACCGCACTGAGACTGGGTGCAGAGCATGTCTACATCGTCTACAGACGTTCTCTCGAAGAGCTTCCCGCAAGAAAGGAAGAGGTCGAGCATGCAATGGAAGAGGGAATCGACTTCAAGCTCCTTAACAACCCCGTCGAGGTTCTCGGCTACAACAATCCCGACAACCCGCGTGATCCGAAGAACGGTTTCGTCACAGGCCTCAGGTGCATAAGGATGGAACTCGGCGAACCCGATCAGAAGGGCAGAAGAAGACCTGTCCCCGTACCGGGAAGTGAATTCGAACTCGATGTCGACACAGTCGTCATCGCCATCGGAACAAGCCCGAACCCGCTTATCAAGAACACGACGAAGGGTCTCGAGGTCAACGCTCACGGCGGAATCATCGTAAACGAAGACGGTCTCACATCCAGAGATGCTGTCTACGCAGGCGGCGACGCTGTCACAGGTGCTGCCACCGTCATTTCCGCAATGGGTGCAGGAAAGACGGCTGCAAAGGCTATCGACGAATACCTCAGCTCCAAGAACTGAGACTGTTATCTCATACAGAGACGAAGGCGTGGCTCAAAACCACGCCTTCAGTATTCATACCCGATCAGCTCCTGCAGCTTTCGTCATCAGATATATTCCAGCGGCAGAGCCACAAGATTCTCTCTGAGGTATGTCTTCCTTTCTGTAAGACAGAGAATGACCCCCATGCCTCTCTTTTTCTCTTCAATCTTATCCAGTACAGGGTTTGTAGCTCCCATTTTCGCCTTCGGGTTTCCCGTCATCTTTATCTCCACGGGATAGAGAATTCCGTTCTCCTCGATTACCAGATCGATTTCGTTGTCATTTCCGCTGCTCTTGTCTTTTCCTCTGTAATAGAAGATGCTGAAACGGTAATCCTTTCCTTCGTTCGTATATGACTTCAGAATCTCGGAGACGACAAAGGTTTCGAACATGTTGCCGGCAACGGCAGAATTCTTCAATGCGTCTGAAGTGAGCCATCGTGTGAGGTAACAGGCAAGTCCGGTATCTCTGAAATAGATTTTCGGAGTCTTGATCGCCCTGTTGAGGGCACTGGCACTGTAGCTCTGGAGAATGTAGATTATTCCGGTTCTTTCAAGGATCGAAATCCAGACTTTGATTGTCGGTTCGCTTACACCGACCTGGCTTGCAATGTTTGCATAACTCAGTATTTCTCCTGTCCTTGCAGCCGTTGCCGTCATGAACTTCGAGAACGTAACACTGTCACAGTCGATTATGCTGTTGATATCCCTTTCAAGATATGTGGTCACATAAGAGGAATAGAAGTCCTGCCAGTCACGCTCTATGTCGTAGAGTTCGGGATAGGATCCCTTGTGAATGATTTCCCAGATGTTCTCATACTTCTTCAGTTCTCCTTCGCGTTCTCTTATGTATTCGTCTGAAGGAACAAAATGCCTGTTGAAGCTGATGCCGTTGATTTCCCTCAGCGAGAGTCCTGAGAGCTCCGAGATTGAAACTCTTCCCGCCAGCGATTCGCTTACCCCCTTCATGAGTTCAAGCTTTCTCGAACCCGAAAGTATGAAGAGTCCTCTCTCATCGGTTTCGTCAACTCTTTTCTTTATCTCCTCGAATACAGCTTCCTCCTTCTGCACTTCATCGATGAAAAGGGGACATGGGTTGTTGAGAAAGAAGAGATTCGGCTCTTCCCTTACCTGGAGCCGCGTAAGGCTGTCGTCGAAGGATACCCTGTTGTAGGAAGGAAACTCATGTTTGATGAGGGTTGACTTTCCTACCTGACGCGGGCCGGTCAGAAGGGTACATTTACTCGTTTTCACTCTTTCTCGGAGAATGTCCGAAAAGGCTCTGGGAATGTATGACATGGCTATAAACTCCGACTATTCTAAAATTCAACTTTAATATAGTCGTAGTTGGATTATGTGTCAAATCCGGAGTCGTATAATCATTCCATGATTCTCCGGGAGCAGAAGCTTACATTATTTTTCTTTTGTCTGACTGAAAATTTAAGATTATCGGAAAAGCGGGCTATATTACATTTACAGGACGGTAATCGCCGATGATGGCCGGTTCCTGCATAAGATCAATCAGCACAGATAAGGAGGTGCAGCCATGGCAGAAAGAGAAACACTTCAACTGTTCGAGAGTCAGACAATCCGGAGCGCATGGAATGAAACTGAAGAGAAATGGTATTTCTCGATTGTAGACGTAGTCGGGGTGCTGACAGAAAGCGCGAATCCGAACAGTTACTGGAAAGTGCTCAAGAAACGCCTGAAGGATGAAGGTAATGAGTCGGTTACAAATTGTAACCAACTGAAACTCAAGTCACCTAAGGATGGCAAACGTTACAATACAGATGTTGCCGACACGGAGCAGCTTCTCAGAATCATCCAGTCGATTCCGTCAAAGAAAGCTGAGCCATTCAAGATGTGGCTTGCACGGGTCGGAAGTGAACGTATTGAGGAAACGCTGGATCCGGAACTTATCGCAGAACGTCTTGTTTTGACGTATGAACGCAAAGGTTATACGAAGGAGTGGATCAATCAGCGTCTCATGTCGATTTCAGCCAGAAAGGAACTGACTGACGAGTGGAAGGAAAGAGGTGTTGGAAAAGGAAAGGAGTATGCAATCCTTACAGATGAGCTTACCCGTGCATGGTCAGGTATGAGTACCAGGGAATACAAGAATCTCAAGGGGCTTAAGAAAGAAAGTCTCCGTGACAACATGAGTACCACCGAACTTACACTCAATCAGCTGGCTGAAGTTGCGACAAGGGAACTTTCCCGGAAAGAACAGCCGGAAGGATTCGAGGAAAACAGAGAAACCGCCAGGAGGGGTGGAAATATTGCGGGAAATGCGCGACGGGCACTGGAGAAGGAACTCGGCAGACCCGTCATTACGGAAAAGACGGCAGCTGAGCTCAATCATGTCGTCACTGAGATGATAGAGGCAAGTGCCGCTGCGGCAGATGACGAATCTTTCGGGGTCTGAGCGACGAATCTTTCGGGGTCTGGGCGACGAATCTTTCGGGGTCTGGGCGACGAATCTTTCGGGGTCTGGGCGGCGAATCTTTCGGGGTCTGATTAACAATTCTTTTCAAATAATAAACTTGATGACGATACCGTTCTGAATTATCTCACCGTTCTTGACGATCTGTACCTTACATCAAATCAGAAGGCCTATTCGCCTTCTTTCCGGTCAAGAACAAGACTTAAAATCGGTGAGAAACGGCATTTTACAGATCCTTCTCTTGCGGCCGCCATAGTCGGCGCAAATGAAAAGAGTCTTCTCAGAGATCTGAAATACCTGGGCTTTCTTTTCGAAAGTCTTGCAGAACATGATTTGAGGGTATATGCGGAGTCACTCGGTGGAAAGCTCTACCATTACCAGGATTACAACGAGGACGAAGTCGACGCTGTCATTGTTCTCGATGACGGCAGGTTTGCCCTTGTTGAAATCAAACTCGGTTATGAGGATGCAGCAGACAAAGCGGCGTCATCACTCAGAAAGGTTGCTGAAAAACTTGAGCAGAAGCCCGGGTTCATGGCTGTTGTCTCGGGAACTGCTCCCATACCTTTCAGAAGACCGGACGGAGTCTACGTAATACCGCTGACTTCTCTCAGACCCTGAGAAAATACTTCACCCGCTTCCAAGCGTAAGACAGATGTGACAGCTCCGACGAGATGTCACATCATATCTTTCGTTTCTGCTATTCAGTCGAGGTAGCCTTCTCTTGCCTTGACGCCGAAGTGCTTCTCGAGCATATGCATCTCATCGTCTGTGATGGTGTTGAGAATCGGAAGATGCGCAGTCTTCATGTAGATTTCCGCTGCCTTCTCCGCTGTCTCGATGAGGCCGAAGGTTTCGTCGAGGTCACGTCCCGCACCGTAGATTCCGTGCTGAGCCCAGACGACAAGTCGTGCTGTCTTCATTTTCCCGGCTGTTGCCTCTCCGATTTCGTTCGTGCCGCAGAGCATCCAGGGAAGTACGTTGACGCCGTCGGGGAAGACGACGATGCATTCTGTACACATTCTCCAGAGAGTGCGTGTAAACTCCCTCTCGTCGAGTGTATGGACATATGTCATTGCAAGGAGGGAAGAGGGGTGGCAGTGCATGACGACACGGTTTTTGTCATCAACCTTGAGGCGTGCACTGTGGCTCATCATGTGAGCCGGGAATTCGCTTGTGAATCTTCCACCGTCCGAGAAACCCCATAAAAGCTCAGCTCTGCGTCCCTTATCTATGAGTCTTACAAGCCCCAGATTCACGCACGGCTCGTACTGCACGTTTCTGAAGTACTTTCCGGTACCGGTGACTAGAAAGTACTTTCCTTCAAGATCGGGGCATTCGAAGCCCGTGTCGAGAACTCTGATGACGGTGCCGGGAATATATCTTGCGACATCGCTTTCTTCGAGAAGAAGTGAGACGTTTCCTCCGTTTCTCTCATCCCATCCGTGATTATACATCTCTGTGGTCGTACGGATCATTCCGACCATCCATTCCGCTTTGAGTATATCCTTCATTTCAGTTCCTCTTCATAAGTACGTTTTTCTCGTAATCCCGTATATCTTCAAGCCACATTCCGTCTTCGGGGACGCCGCTCTTCCGGCAGTATTCATTCCACACGTCTCCGAAGGGCATTGTCTTCAGTTCCTCCTGCCTTACGAGAAGAGAGGTGAAGTCACCCTTATCCTGTTCGGATTTGAGAGAGGGGGAGAGGAGAGCATAGAGAAGAGCCTTCTCCGTGTTTCTGAAGCCGGTAGTCCAGGCTGCTATTCTGTTTATCGAGGCATCGAAGTAGTCGAGGGCGATGTGTACTCTGCCTTCGAGACCTCCGCATCTCACGATTTCCTTGCATATCTCCCTCGTCTCGTCGTCGAAGAGCACCACGTGATCGCTGTCCCATCTCACGGGACGCGTGATGTGGAGCGCGATCTCCGGGAAGAACGTAAGGAGGGACGAAATCTTGTCGCTTACGACTTCGGTGGGGTGATAGTGGCCGTTATCCATGAGGGGAATGCACTTATTCCTGTTCATGGCGGCATAGGTGAGTGCGAATTCGGCAGAACCGGAGGTGTAGCTTTCGACACCTATTCCGAAGACCTTGCTTTCAATGCAGGGTTTGACCTTTTTGAAATCGTAGGGAACACTGAGTATCTCATCAATCGATTCCCTGTACCTCATCCTCGGCCCGAGTCTGTCTGCGGGAATATCCTTATAGCCGTCGCCGGTCCAGATGTTCATCGTACATACGTCTCCGGTCTCCTCTGCAAAGTACTGCGATATCTCGACGCATCTCTTTCCGTGCTCTATCCAGAACTTCCTCGTCTTCTCATCGGGGCTCGAGAGTGTGAGGGGATCACACATGGGGTGCGAGAAGAATGTGGGATTGAAATCGAGTCCGAGTCCGTTCTTCTTCGCAAAGTCCACCCACGGAGCGAAGTGCTTCGGCTCCAGTCTGTCCCTGTCGACCCATCCGCCTTTCCCGAATACCGCGTAGGAGGCGTGGAGATTGAGCTTCTTCCTTCCGGGACAGAGCGAGATTACCTTCTCTATGTCCGCCATCAGCTCTTCGGGGGTGCGTGCCCGCCCCGGGTAGTTTCCCGTTGTCTGTATTCCTCCCGTCAGGGGCTTGTCGGGGTCTGTGTCGAATCCTCTCACGTCGTCTCCCTGCCAGCAGTGCAGGGAAACGGGAACCGATGAGAGCTTCTTCATTGCCTCTTCGGTATCTATACCGAGAGATGCATACTTTTTCCTTGCGTCTTCGTAGCTCACTTATCTGCCTCCATCTGTATTCTGAGGTTGCCGTATGCCGTTGCCTCAATCGGCAGGGCCGTAACCTTCCTCTTTGCGTATTCTTCCGTAAGTCTGTTCACGAGTCCGTTCTTCGCTCCACCTCCGACTATATAGAGGTTGTCGTAGTGCTTCCCGGTGTTGTGTTCGAGTTCCTCAAGTGATCGGGCATAAGAGAGGGCAAGCGACAGGCATGCGCATCTGAAGTAGTCTCCGACGCTCATGAGTCTTCCGTCCGTTCTGCTGTCGAAGGCATCCTTCATGCTCCGGGGAGAAAGGAATGCCGGATCGGATGCATCGACTGTCACGTCTGTCGTGCTTTCCTCTGCAAGTCTTACGATATCCAGAAAGCCGAGGTCCGGGCAGAGTTCGTCCCTGAGTCTGTTTACGAGCCACATGCCCATTATGTTCTTCTGGTAGCGGTTGTAGCCGACACCGCCTTCGTTCGACCAGTTGCCTTTCATGCTGTCGGGAGTTGTCATGGCCTTCTCCGTCTTTACTCCCAGAAGTGACCAGGTGCCGGACGAGATGTAGGGGCTGTTGTCCTTCATCGGAATGCCTTCGACTGCACTTGCGGTGTCGTGGGTTGCACAGAGCACTACCTTTATTCCTTCGTATTCTCCGATTACCGTACCGGGTTTCGAGAGGGGAGTGAAGAGATTTTCCGGAAGACCGAGCTTACTGACAATCTCACTGTCATATTCTCCCGTCTCCGCATTGAGGAGTCCCGTCGTCGAGGCATTCGTGTACTCTTTTGCCTTCACACCGGTGAGTCTGTACATGAGGTATTCGGGAATCATCAGAAAATCCGTGACGCCGTCGAGTCTTCCGTCCTTCATATCCAGGTAAAGCTGGTAGATTGTGTTGAACGACTGGAACTGGGTTCCCGTTCTTTCGTAGAGCTTTTCGAAGGGAATGATGCCGTGGACTTCGTCTATGATATCCTCTGTTCTCGAATCGCGGTAGGCGTAGCACGGATTGAGGTCTTCGTCGCCTTTGAGGAGTACGTAGTCAACGCCCCAGGTGTCGACCGAGAGGCTTTCGATTCTCCCGTATTTCTCCTTCGCCTTCCCGATTCCCGCCTTCACGTGTGAAAGCAGCGCTTCCATGTCCCAGACAAGGTGTCCGCTTTCCTCTCTTACTCCGTTGGGGAAGCGGTAGATTTCTTCGGTTCTTATCGTGCCGTCTTCCTCCCAGCCGATGATGTGGCGGCCTGAGGAGGCACCTATGTCGATTGCAAGATAATAGTTCAAATCTTTCTCTCCTTCATGACTGTACGTCGTATTCTCCTTTTTCACGATGTCTCTTTCGGCCAGGGCAAGCATTCTGCGGAGATCGGGAACGTCCGGGTCGTCCTTCATGCCGCGGTGAATCCATTCCTCCACCAGGCCGTAGACGAGACCTGCAAGCATTGCTCTTGTATATGCCGTACTGTCATCGTCTTCCTTATGCGGACCGCAGCAGCGGAAGATATGATCCTTTAGTATATATGTGACGTTGTTCTCCTCGAGCAGAAGCAGCAGGGAGCTGTTCTTCCTGTATTCGGAAAGGAGTGACTTCCAGAATGTCTCATAGAATTCCCCGGGGGATTTCTTTATGAAATCAGACCACCACCGGTCTGTAACGGAAGAGAGATAATCGAGCAGTATGTCCTGCTTGCTGTTGTAGTTGCGGTAGAAGGAGACTCTCCCGACTCCCGCCTTCTGACAGAGTTCGGTAATCGTGATGTCCTCGAACGGTTTCTTCTCCATGAGGCATAAAAGTGCCGTCGTGATGCTCTCGATTACCATTTCGTGGTCTGTCATTTCCCTC